>JBFHLR010000005.1:0-47537 GCA_041594735.1 Marinobacter sp. | reverse complement strand
GGGCGGCCTTTTTGTTGGCTGGCAGTTGCACTCAGGGCTGGGTAGCCCCGAGAGCGCCCCTGCTACCTAGCGCGGCAGGCGGCTTTGGTAGGGGTGCAGGGTCTTCAGCATTTCCTTGAACAGCTTGGGGTTGGCAATCACCAGTTGCTTGGCGCCGCTGGTGGAAGGATTGCCGGAAAAGTCACCGGCAAGGGCGCCAGATTCCAGGGCGATGGTGAGACCAATGGCAAGGTCTTCCCGCTCCGGGCGAAAGATCACGGCCGCATCCAGGCGTCCCGCCGCTACGCGGGCAATGTCGAGGGAGGCACAGCCCGAAGTCTGCAGGCTGCCGGCGTGTTGCGCCAGGGACGCGGTCAGTTCACCCCACAGCAGCGGGTCGTCCGAGCTTTTGCACTGGTCCAGCAGGTTGGTGACCAGGCTGGCTGACGCCAGGCTGCGGGTGGTGCCGGTGCGCACGCGGCGGCTGTTGAGGGCTGCGCCCTGGCCACGGCTGGCGCTGTATTCTTCGCCGGTCACCGGATTGATCAGCAGCAGGTTTTCGGTGCGATTGCTCTTCTTCTGGATCATCGCCAAGGCAAAGTCGGGAAGACTCCGCAGGAAGTTTTCCCGACCCAGTACCGGGAAAATATGCCAGGAGTAGTCTGCATCGCCGGCGTCAGCTTCATTGATCGGCGCAATTACATGGTCTTTGTAGGCCTTTTGGAGCTGCTCGGAAAAATTCTCGTAGATGGACTGAGCGACCCGGTCAAGTTGACGGCCGAGTTCGATGGGGTCCTTTTCCGCAAGATCCTGGCGTTCGAAATGGGTTTTCAGATAATCCGAACCCTGTCGCGCGACGCGCAGAGCCATTTTAATTGCTGGTTGCATCAGACTGTACAATACCTGAGTGTATGGAAGGTCGCGTATCATATCAAAACCTGTCCGGGCCTTGTACGTTTTTTGACTCCGTAATGTCACCCATGGACCGCTGTTTCCGGCGGTCCGAGAGGAGATTCTGGAGGCATTGCGGCAAGTGCGAACGGGCGGTTCCGTGCCGGATTCTGGTATCATGGCTGTTTTTTTCCGACCTACAGAGAGTTGTGTTCATGCTCAAGCCAGCACTCCCGGGTGAAGCCGCCCAGTCCAATTACGATCAGGTTCGAATTGTCCTCGTTGAAACCTCCCATTCGGGCAATATCGGCGCGGTTGCGCGGGCGATGAAGAACATGGGGCTTTCCAATCTCTGGCTGGTCAATCCCGTGTCATTCCCTGATGAGGCTTCCTACGCTCGGTCATCCGGTGCTTCGGATGTGCTGGACGCTGCGCGGGTGGCCTCCAGTCTCGACGAGGCCATCGAGGATTGTGTGCTGGTGATGGGAACCAGTGCCCGTGGTCGCAAGGTACCCTGGCCGGTGATCGCACCGCCCCAGGCGGTAGCCAAGGCCGCCTCACACGCCGAGGGTGGTCCGGTGGCATTGGTGTTCGGGCGTGAAAATCACGGCCTGAGCAACGACGAGCTGCAACGTTGCCATTTCCACATTCATATTCCTTCGAATCCGGAGTACAGCTCACTGAACCTGGCGATGGCGGTGCAGGTGATCTGCTACGAAATGAGAATGCATTTTCTTCGTTGTCTTGAAGAACGGGAGAGCAAACCCTATCTAGGATCCATGACGTCGCCGGCGGATGAAGGCTGGGATGTTCCGTTGGCGTCGGTCAAAGACGTGGAAGGATTCTTTGGTCATCTGGAGTCTACACTGGTGGACATAGCGTTCCACCGTCGTGACAACCCGCGCCAGCTGATGACCCGTTTGCGCCGGCTGTTTCAGCGGGCACAGATGGACCAGATGGAGATCAATATTCTTCGGGGTGTACTGACCGCGGTCCAGAAGGCTGCCGGAAGCGATCGCAAGGGTGCTTCCGAAGCTGTAGAGGGCGCATCAATCGACACGCAGGACGACAAACATGTTTGAAGGGCTGAAGGAAGATGTAAAAAGCGTTTTCCATCGGGATCCGGCGGCACGCAATACCTTTGAAGTGCTGACCAACTACCCGGGGCTGCATGCGCTTTTGTTCCACCGCTTCTCCCACTGGCTGTGGGGGGTGGGATTGAAGTGGCTGGCTCGCACGATATCGACCCTGGCCCGTTGGTTGACCGGTATCGAGATTCACCCTGGCGCCCAGATCGGGCGGCGTTTCTTCATTGACCACGGCATGGGGGTGGTCATCGGCGAGACCACGGTGATCGGCGATGATGTCACGCTTTATCAGGGGGTCACGCTCGGCGGGACCAGCTGGAACAAGGGCAAGCGACACCCGACCCTCGGCAATGGCGTGGTGGTTGGCGCTGGCGCCAAAATTCTGGGTCCCTTTGAGGTCGGTGAGGGGGCAAAGATTGGCTCCAACTCGGTGGTCACCAAAGAGGTGCCACCCGGGGCGACGGTGGTTGGCATTCCGGGCAGGGTGATCGTCAAGCAGAAGCCCGAGCAGGATGTTCGTCGTCGGGAGATGGAGGAGCGTATGGGCTTTGACGCCTATGGCGTCACCGATGAGATGCCGGACCCCATGGCACGCGCCATGCGCAGTTTGCTGGACCACATGCATGCGGTGGACGACCGCATTGAAAATATGTGCAAGGCGTTGCAAAAGGTGGATGCGGAGTACCGAAACGGCGCTTTGCCGCCGCTGGATGACACGGACTTTGACTGCGTGCGGGATGAGAGAAGCAAAGGAAGCTGAATACTTGACTGAAATAGTCGGTCAATTCATACTCAAAAGCCTTCAAGCTTCCATACTCGCACCGTCGAGGCTTTATCTATGCGATTGACCACCAAGGGCCGGTACGCCGTGACCGCCATGCTGGATCTTGCGCTGCATGGCGGTGAAGGGCCGGTAAGTCTGGCTGATATTTCTGTACGCCAGGAAATTTCCCTCTCCTACCTTGAGCAGCTGTTCTCTCGTCTGCGTCGTCACCAACTGGTGGCCAGCGTTCGGGGGCCGGGGGGGGGGTACCGGTTGAGCCGCAGTACCGATGCCATTTTCATTTCCGAAGTGGTTGATGCTGTTAATGAATCACTGGACACCACCCGTTGTGGCAATAAAGGTGATTGTCAAAAGGGTGAGAAATGTCTGACCCATCACCTTTGGTCTGACCTCAGCAACCAGATCCACCAGTTCCTCAGTGAAATCAGTCTGGCCGATCTCATGAGCAAGCGTGAGATTCAGGATGTGGCTGCCCGTCAGGATCGCCGCCAGGAACTTGAAGCCTCCGAGACCATCAATACCGAGCGTCTTTCCGATCGTGCGCCGGTGTGAAATCCAGTCGTTCGTGTGAAACCAGGTCGCTCGAGTGAAATCCATTCGCTGGCGTGAAACCAATTCGAAATCGTAACCTATGAAAAAACCTGTATACATGGATTATGCGGCCACGACGCCGGTGGATGGTGTCGTGGCTGAAGAAATGGCCAAATATCTCACCGTCGATGGTGTGTTTGGCAATCCCGCATCCCGCTCCCATGGGTTTGGCTGGCAGGCCGAAGCGGCGGTGGAGAATGCGCGTCGCCAGGTGGCGGACCTCATCGGCGCCGATCCGCGCGAAATTGTCTGGACCTCTGGGGCAACGGAATCCGACAATCTGGCGATCAAAGGTGCGGTATCCGGAAAGGTTAATCCTCATATCGTCACGTCCTGTATCGAGCACAAGGCGGTATTGGACACCTGTAAATGGTTGGAGTCGCAAGGTTGCACCGTGACCTGGCTGTCACCTGATGAGGCCGGAGCGATCTCGCCCGAGCAGGTGCTCGAAGCCCTGACCGAACAGACCGTGGTGGTCAGCCTGATGCTGGTGAATAACGAGTTGGGCACCGTCACCGACATTGCGGCGATTGGCGAATGCCTGAGGGCCAGGGGCGTGTTGTTCCATGTCGATGCCGCCCAGGCTGCGGGCAAGATGCCGCTGAGCGTGCAGGCGCTCAACGTTGACCTGCTTTCCCTGTCCGGCCACAAGGTTTATGGACCCAAAGGTGTCGGAGCCCTCTATGTGCGTCGGGCTCCGGGGGTGCAAATTGAGGCGCAGGTGCACGGCGGCGGTCACGAGCGGGGAATGCGCTCAGGCACTCTACCGACCCATCAGATTGTGGGGATGGGCAAGGCCTTTGAGCTGGCCGGTGAATACCTGAACCAGGAAGTGGTTCGCCTGGAGGCGTTGCGCAAGCGTTTCCTGAAAGGGATTCAGGCCCTGGAGGGCGTGCGATTGAATGGTCACGCCGTAAATCGGGTTCCCGGTATCATGAACCTGTCCTTTGAAGGTGTCGAAGCCGAGTCGTTGATGCTCGGGCTGAGAGAGCTGGCGGTCTCCTCCGGATCGGCCTGCGCCTCTGCCACCTTGGAACCGTCTTATGTGCTCCGCGGTATTGGGTTGAGTGATGAGCAGGCCCACCGCGCACTGCGCTTTTCCATTGGTCGCTATACCTCTGAAGAGGAAGTCGATTTCGCCGCCGCGCAGGTGCTAGACGTGGTCCGTCGTCTTCGCGTAGTCCGGTAGGCAGTAGGCTCCGGACTGCGTATAATCCCAACCCTGAATTTTTATCCTGAACACTCAACTGGAGACAAATCATGTCAAACGAGCGCACGCTCTCTATAATCAAGCCGGATGCGGTTGCCAAGAACGTTATCGGTGAAATCTACAGCCGTTTCGAGAAGGCTGGTCTGAGCATTGTGGCTGCCAAAATGAAGCACCTGACTCAGGAGGAAGCCGAAGGCTTCTACGCTGAGCACAAAGAGCGTCCGTTCTTCGGTGATCTGGTTGCCTTCATGACCTCCGGTCCGGTAGTGATTCAGGTGCTGGAAGGTGAAGGTGCCATCCTGAAGAACCGTGATCTGATGGGTGCCACCAACCCGCAGGAAGCAGCCGCTGGCACGATTCGCGCCGACTTCGCGTCATCCATCGATGCCAACGCCGTTCACGGTTCCGATTCCGCAGCTTCTGCTGAGCGCGAAATCGCTTATTTCTTCAACGACAACGAGCTCTGCCCACGCGGCTAAGTCGTTGTCCCGGGGGCGGGCAGATTTATCTGTCGGCCCTCGTTGGTTATCTGATCGAGGTTCTCCGATGACAACCCCTGCTGAAAAAACCAACTTGCTCGGGATGCCCAAGGCTAAGCTTGAGGCCTATTTCGAGTCGATTGGGGAAAAACGTTTCCGCGCGACGCAGATTTTGCAGTGGGTTCATCAGCGAGGTGTGGATGACTTCGATCAAATGACCAACATCAGCAAGTCGCTGCGGGAAAAGCTCAAGCAGGTCGCCGAGGTGCGTGGTCCGGAGGTGGTCTATGACGAGACCTCCAAGGATGGCACCCGGAAGTGGGTGATGCGCATGGACAACGGCAACAGCGTCGAAACCGTGCTGATTCCGGACGGTGAACGGGGCACCTTGTGTGTGTCCTCGCAGATTGGCTGCAGCCTGGACTGTACCTTCTGCTCCACCGGGAAGCGGGGCTTCAACCGCAACCTGACGGCGGCCGAAATCATTGGCCAGGTCTGGGTCGCCCGCAAGGCGTTTATGCCGTTTGACCATGTCTCGGACAGGCCGATCACCAATGTGGTGATGATGGGCATGGGCGAACCGTTGCTGAACTTCGACAATGTTGTCGATGCCATGAACCTCATGATGGAGGATCTGGCTTACGGCATTTCCAAGCGCCGGGTCACCCTCAGTACCTCCGGCGTGGTGCCGGCCCTTGACCGGCTGGGCGAGGTTACCGATGTTTCACTGGCCATCTCGCTGCATGCGCCCAATGATGAGTTGCGTAACCAACTGGTACCGTTGAATAAAAAGTACCCGATTGCGGAGCTGTTGGCGGCTACCCGGCGATATCTGTCGAACCTGCCGGATAAACGCAAGGCCACCATCGAATACACCGTCATCGAGGGGGTCAATGATCTGCCGGAGCACGCTCGTGAGCTGGCCAGGTTGCTGCGGGGGCTGCCGTGCAAGATTAACCTGATTCCGTTCAACCCTTTCCCGGAGAGCGATTTCAAGCGTCCGAAGATGACGGCTACCCGGCGTTTCCAGACGATTCTGAACGAGGCCGGTTACGTCACCACTGTGCGTACCACCCGTGGCGATGATATCGACGCCGCCTGTGGACAGTTAGTCGGTCGGGTGGAGGATCGTACCCGGCGCAGCCAGCGTTACATCGACGTTCAGCAGATTCAGCCGTAGTTGGGAAAGCAGGCGGTTGACCAATAAAAGCTTTACCAATAACAGTTTGACCGACAATCCAAGGAACTGATTTGTGACGATGTTGAGTGCTGCGATCAAACAAGTGGGGGCCAGTATCTTGATGGCGGCACTGCTGGTCGGCTGCGTGACCACAACGGACAGCCGTTTTGCCCGTGAAGCCGATAAAGAGAAGGCGCTGAGCAGTTACGTTCAACTCGCCACCGCCTATTTGGGTCAGGGCAATATTGATCGGGCGCGAATTCATCTGGATCGGGCCCTGGAGCTGGATTCCGAAAATCCCGGTGCACTCGCGGTGATGGGGCTGGTGTACCAGTCGGAGGGGGAGTTCGATCTGGCCGAGGCGTCTTTCCAGCAAGCCCTGGCTTCGAATCCGGATTACACACGGGGACGCGTATTTTATGGCGCTTTCCTGTTTTCCCAGAAACGATATGATGAGGCCAGCACCCAGTTCCGTCGGGCGACGTTGGATACCGGTTATCCCGAGCGCGCCTCGGTGTTTTTCAATCTGGGCCTGACGGAAGAGCGACGGCGCGATGTGGACGCGGCAGCTGCAGCCTATCGCCGGGCCGTCGAGCTGAGCCGGGGGCATGCGAATTCGTTGCTGGCGCTGTCGCGCATGCTCATCGAACAGGGCAACTACGACGAGGCCGCAGGCTATTACAATCGCCTGACCAACACGATGAGGCGGAATCCGGAGATGCGACACTCGCCGCAGAGCCTGCTGACCGGTATCCGGATTGCCCGTTATTTCAGCGACCATGACCGGGAGTCCAGCCTGGTACTGTTGTTGAAGAATGAATACCCTGATTCAGCCGAATACCAACAATATAAGGTGTTGAGTTCAGATGTCGAATGATGAAACTGGCGTCCAGCCATCGAGCAGTCCCTCCATTGGCAGTCAGTTAAAGGCCGCGCGTGAGGGCAGGGGGTTGGAAGTGGCGGACATCGCGAGGGCCCAGCATCTTCGCCCTGCGGTGATCCAGGCCATCGAGCATGGCGACTTTGGCGAGATCGGCAGCGAACTGTTCCTCAAGGGCTACGTCAGAACCTATGCCGGCCAGGTGGGACTTGATGCCCAGAGCCTGATCGCCCAGCTTGATACGGAGCTGGAACCCTTGCGCCGTGAACGGGAACAGGAACGCCAAAGCCACCCGTTAGTGACGCTTGAAGAGCGTAAGCACCGCAAGCGCCGGGTCGCCCGGGGCTTGCTGTTGCTGGTGTTTGTGCTGGTGGTTGGCTTCCTGGGTTACAAGCTGGTGATCGAGGACATCGATGGCAGCGGCAGCCCGGTTGCCACCGACGACCGTGCTGGCGAAGAGGGTACTGGCGAAGAAGGTGCCACGGGTAATAGCGCCGGTGACGACGAGGTCCCGCCGATGCAGGCGGAGTCCACCATTAGCCCCTTGTCGGTGCCCGAACCGGAGCCGAACGCCGTAGTTGAGGAGGTCCCGCCGGAGGTGACGGTCCAGCCCCAGTCTCCGCCGGTTGAGGCTGTCGAAACCGAAGTGGTAACCGAGCCGGACCAACCGGCGCCAACAGAGGCTCCAGAGCCTGCCGAAACCGTTGCCCCTGAGGCGACCCTCGTTGAACCCGCCCCGATTGCAACGGCAGGGGCGAGCGACCAGGTGAGTCTGCTGCTGACGTTTTCGGCGGATTGCTGGGTGCAGGTAACCGATGCCAACGGCCGACGTCTGGCATCAAGGTTGCGACGCTCGGGCGAGCGGTTGGAGGTGTCTGGTACGGCTCCGCTACAAGTCGTTATTGGTGCGGTCGATGCCGTTGACTCGATCCGGTTTCAGGGACAGGCTGTCGACCTGAGGGATTACCGTGTGGTCAACAATCGGACTGAGTTTTCGCTGGGTAATTAAAATCGCCGAACTTTTTTGAATATTCTGGTTGCTCCAATATGAAACAGGAATCACCGATTAAACGGCGCGTATCGCGCCAGATCATGGTAGGCAATGTTCCCGTTGGCGGCGATGCGCCCATAGCGGTGCAGAGCATGACCAACACCAATACCTGCGATGTCCAGGCCACCGTCAACCAGATCCGGGCGATTCAGGACGCGGGTGCCGATATTGTCAGGGTGTCCGTGCCGTCCATGGAGGCAGCGGAAGCATTCGGCCAGATTCGGCAGCAAGTCACCCTGCCGCTGGTGGCGGACATTCATTTTGATTACCGAATCGCACTCAAGGTTGCCGAGCTTGGGGTGGATTGCCTGCGCATCAACCCCGGTAATATTGGGCGAGAGGATCGAGTGTCGGCGGTGATCAGCGCCGCACGGGATCGCAATATTCCGATCCGGATCGGTGTAAATGCCGGTTCGCTAGAAAAAGACCTGCAGAAGAAGTATGGCGAACCGACGCCGGACGCGCTGGTGGAATCCGCCATGCGGCACATCGATATCCTCGATCGCCATGACTTCCAGGATTACAAGGTCAGCTTGAAGGCCTCGGAAGTGTTCATGACCGTGGCCGCCTATCGCAAGATCGCGTCCCAGATTGAGCAACCCTTGCATCTGGGCATCACCGAAGCGGGCGGTTTCCGTTCCGGCACGGTCAAGTCCGCCATTGGCCTGGGCATGCTGCTGATGGACGGAATCGGCGACACCATCCGGGTGTCCCTGGCGGCCGATCCGGTGCAGGAAATCAAGGTTGGCTATGACATCCTCAAGAGCCTGCGGCTGAGATCCCGCGGCATCAACTTCATTGCCTGTCCGAGCTGCTCCCGCCAGAACTTTGACGTGATCCAGACCATGAATGACCTGGAAGCCCGTCTCGAAGACGTCAATACAGCGCTGGATGTGGCCATCATTGGCTGTGTGGTGAACGGTCCGGGTGAGGCCAAGGAAGCTGACATCGGGTTGACCGGTGGCAGTCCGAAGAACCTGTTCTATCTGGCGGGGCGACCGGACCAGAAGTTGGACAATGCTACCCTGACCGACGATCTTGAGCGGCTGATACGCGACGAGGTTGCCCGTCGCACTGAGCAGGACGCAGCCATCATCGTGCGCTCCGGCGACTAGGGCCGAACGCCTAGTTACATCGCAAACAGTATTCCAGAGAAAGGTTTTCCCTTGGCAAAGATTCAGGCTATTCGCGGGATGAACGACATCCTGCCCGAACAGACACCGGTTTGGCAGTATGTAGAGCAAACGGTACGGCAGGTTCTCGGCAGCTACGGCTACCAGGAAATTCGCATGCCGGTGGTGGAGCAGACCGACCTGTTCAAACGCTCGATTGGTGAAGTTACCGACATCGTCGAGAAGGAAATGTATACCTTCGACGACCGCAACGGCGACAGCCTGACGCTGCGTCCGGAAGGTACGGCTGGCTGTGTGCGCGCTGCCGAAGAGCATGGGCTGCTGTTTAACCAGACCCGGCGTCTGTGGTACGTGGGGCCAATGTTTCGACACGAACGGCCGCAGAAAGGCCGATACCGTCAGTTCCACCAGATTGGGGTGGAATGCTTCGGCATGGACGGGCCGGATATCGATGCCGAGCTTCTGGTGCTGACCGCCCGGCTGTGGAAGGCCCTGGGCCTGGCCAGCCACACCCGGCTGGAGATCAACTCCATCGGTACCTCGGAGTCACGCAGGCAGTACCGGGAAGCCCTGGTGGCTTACCTGTCGGACTACCATGATCAGCTGGATGGTGACAGCCAGCGTCGCCTGAGCACCAATCCGCTGCGGATTCTGGACAGCAAGAGCCCGGAAACACAAGCGATTCTGGCGGACGCGCCCAGACTGGACGACTATCTGGACGACGAGTCCCGCAACCATTTCAGTCGTCTGCGGGCCCTGCTCGACGCTGCTGGCATCGAGTACACCGTCAACCAGCGCCTGGTGCGCGGTCTCGATTACTACGGCAAGACCGTGTTCGAGTGGATCACCGACAGCCTGGGCGCCCAGGGTACCGTGTGCGCCGGCGGCCGCTATGATGGCCTCGTGGAACAGCTTGGTGGCAAGCCCACGGTGGCGGTTGGGTTCGCCATGGGGCTGGAACGTCTGATCCTGATGCTCGAAACGCTGGACCTGATTCCCGCGCATGTGAACAACAATGCCGATGTGTACGTCACCGCCTTGGGGGACAGTGCCGTGGGCGCGGCGCAACAGCTCGGTGAGCAGTTGCGATCCGCATTACCTGAGTTAACCGTGATTACCCATTGCGGTGGTGGCAGTTTTAAAAGCCAGATGAAGAAGGCAGACCGCAGCGGCGCCCAGGTAGCGTTGATTCTGGGTGAGAATGAGGTGCAGGCCGGCACGGTGGGGCTTAAACCGCTTCGTGCTGACGTTGCCCAAATGGAAGTACCGCAAACTGAAGTGATCGAAGCGCTGACCCAACTGCTCGATCAGTAACGACGCTGAAATCAAGGGGCACCCCCACGGGTCCAGGGGACCTGGCGGGGACTGACTCTTAAGCCAGAATAATTGACGATTACAGGAGACAGCATGGCCGAGTTGCGTACCGAAGAAGAACAGATTCAGGCGATCAAGAACTGGTGGAAGAAAAACGGCAGTTCACTTCTGATCGGTATCGGTTCCGCATTGGCAATTGTGTTCGGATGGCAGGCCTGGCAGAAACAACAGGACCAGCAGCGCAGCGCCGCTGCGACAGAGTTCGCCAACCTGTTGGCTGCTTACAGTGATCAGGCCGATGACAGCCGCGCTGAGACCGTCAGCTACATTGCTACCCAGTTGCAGGGCGAGTTCGAGGACAGTGCCTACGCTGTCTACAGCACGCTGATTCTTGCGCAGCTCCAGCTGGTTGAACTGAAAGACGCAAGCGC
Source organism: Marinobacter sp. (assembly GCA_041594735.1). Classification (GTDB taxonomy): domain Bacteria; phylum Pseudomonadota; class Gammaproteobacteria; order Pseudomonadales; family Oleiphilaceae; genus Marinobacter. Next base: position 36,526 of record JBFHLR010000005.1, on the reverse strand, counting down.
CGCTCTGGCCTCACTGCAGTGGGCCCATGAACGCGCGGCCGGCAATCCGGCCCTTGAGCTGGTGGTGCGCAGTCGTCTGGCTCGGGCGCAGCTGGCGAACGGACAACTGGAGGACGCGCTGACAACGGTGCGTGGCGCCAGTAATCCAGGCAGCTTCAAGGCGCTGTTGGCGGAGCTGGAAGGTGACATCCTGATGGCTCTAGGTGATCAGGAAGCAGCGGCTGAGGCCTATCTGCAGGCACGACAGGAAAGTCGCACCGGACGTAATGGCGTATTGGAACTGAAACTGGCTGATCTGGGCATCGGGGAGGGCTCTTGATGCTCAAGGCGCGCCGCCGCAGTGGATTGCTCGGACTGTTGGGGCTGGCGGTGATTGCCCTGGCCGGGTGCAGTTCACGGGATACCTTCGAGCAACCTGCGCCGGTGCCGGAGATAGTCGAGAGCGTTGAGTTCGATGAAATCTGGGACATGCAGGTAGGTGAGGGGCATGGCGAGCAGCTGATGCAGCTCGGCCCCATGGTCGCCGGCGATAACGTCTATGCCGCTGCGGCGGACGGTACCGTCGTCGCCGCCACCATTGAAACGGGCAAAGTACACTGGTGGCAATACCTCGATACCAGCTTGCTTGCCGGCATTGGCGGCGATCAGCAGCGGCTGTTTCTGGTGACTGGCAACGCTGAGCTGGTGGTTCTGTCCATCACCGATGGCTCGGTGCTGTGGGAAGCCGCACTACCGAACGAGGTCCTCGCATCGCCCCGATCCAACGGCGAGATCGTGGTGGTGCAGACTGTGGACGGCAATGTACTGGCGTTCGACAGTGCCTCGGGCGAGAAGCGCTGGCAGTATGATGGAGTGGTCCCGGTCCTCAGCCTCAGGGCATCGGCACCGCCGCTGGTGGGCAGTGACATGACGCTGGTGTCGTTTTCCAGCGGGCGACTGTTTGCCCTGGCATCGGACACCGGTCAGCCGCTTTGGCAGTATACGGTCGGTGAGCCCCAGGGGCGTACCGAGCTTGAGCGCTTGGTGGACGTGACCAGCGAGCCCCTGGTGCTGGAGTCGGCAGCTTTGGTGACGGGCTATCAGGGTAAACTGGCCCTGGTGGATTTGCGAACCGGCCAGGAGATCTGGAACCGGCCCAGCTCCAGTCTGCACACACCAGCCATCGCGGACGGCAATATTTATGTCTCGGAATCCAACGGCCATCTGGTTGCCTATGAGGGATCGAGTCGGCGTGCCATCTGGACCCAGGAAAGGCTGGCCTGGCGTCAGCTTAGCCGTCCCGTGGTGTTTGACGACTATCTGGTGGTCGGCGACTTCGAAGGCTACATCCATGTCCTGGCTCGGGACGATGGGCGTTTGCTGGGACAGCTGGAGTATGATGATGAAGGTCTCTGGATTCCCATGCAGCGCCTGCGGGACAAGTTGTTGGTGTACGGCAACAGCGGCAAGCTGAGTCTTTTTGAACTAAACGAGCGCGACTGAGCGCGACCGGCAGGGGAGTTCTGACCCCGGCCTCCCCATATCTGGATACTCGAACACTATGACGCCTGTTATCGCCCTGGTGGGTCGGCCCAACGTTGGCAAATCGACTCTGTTCAACCAAATGACCCGCTCCCGGGATGCGCTGGTCGCTGACTTCCCAGGCCTGACCCGTGACCGCAAGTACGGGGAAGGTAATTACGAGGGCCAGCGCTTTATCGTGATCGATACCGGCGGTCTCACCGGAGACGAGCAGGGTATCGACGCCGAAATGGCGCGGCAATCCCTGCAGGCGGTTGAAGAGGCCACCATCGTACTGTTTCTGGTGGATGGCAAGGCGGGATTGACGGCAGGGGATGAGTTGATTGCCGATCACCTGCGCCGGATGGGCAAGCCCGCCCACCTGGTGGTCAACAAGACCGACGGCCAGGATCCCGATGTGGCGGCCAGTGATTTCTACAGCCTTGGCTTTGACGCTCCGTTTCTGATTGCCGCCTCCCATAACCGGGGTATTCGTTCCCTGCTGGAGGCGTTGTTACCGGACATCGAGGCCGAAGCGGAAGAGGACCGGGCACACAAATACCCCGGCATTCGCATCGGCATTGTCGGCCGCCCCAACGTAGGAAAATCCACCCTGGTGAATCGCATGTTGGGGGAGGACCGGGTGGTGGTCTACGACATGCCCGGCACCACTCGGGACAGCGTCTACATTCCGTACGAACGTCAGGGGAAGGAATACACCCTGATTGATACCGCCGGCGTCCGCCGTCGCAAGAACGTGCGCGAGGCCGTCGAGAAGTTTTCTATCATCAAAACCCTGCAGGCCATCGAAGATGCCCATGTGGTGATTCTGGTGATCGACGCCCGTGAGGGGCTAGTGGACCAGGACCTGCACCTGATCGGATTTGTGCTCGATGCAGGCCGGTCGCTGATCATCGCCGTCAACAAGTGGGACGGCATGGATCAGGAGGATAGGTCCCGGGTCAAAGAGCAGGTCCAGCGTCGACTTGAGTTCCTGGATTATGCCGATAAGCACTACATCTCTGCGCTGCACGGCTCGGGCGTCGGGGTGATGTATGAGTCCGTTGCTGACTGCTACGACTCGGCCATGGCGAAATGGCCGACCAACCGCCTGACCGCCATTCTCCAGGATGCCAGCGCCCAACATCAGCCACCTATGGTGCATGGTCGTCGCATCAAACTGCGTTACGCGCACCAGGGCGGGTCCAATCCGCCGATCGTGGTGGTCCATGGGAACCAGACGGACGCTTTGCCAGGGGCTTACAAACGCTATCTGGAGAACACCTTCCGCCGTGTTCTGAAAGTGACTGGAACTCCGATCCGGTTCGAGTTCCGCAGTGGCGAGAACCCATACGCAGGCAAGGTCGATCGTCTGACACCGCGCCAGAAGGTGAAAAAAGAGAAGGATCTTCGCCAGGGTAAACGGGTTAAGAAGCCCAGAATGAAAAGTAAGAAGCGGAGCTAGGGAGCCCAACCGCGATAACGGCAATTTCGCCGTATTGCGATTGGACCCAGCTTAAGGCCTCGCTGAGGCCTTATTGCTTCATCCTACTGCCCGGGAGGTGGTCATCTCCCGGCATCCGCCACCTGCTTGGCCTGCACTGCGGTCAGCGCGATGGTAAACACAATATCGTCCACCAGCGCTCCCCGCGACAGATCGTTCACCGGCTTGCGTAAGCCCTGCAGCATCGGGCCAATACTGACCACGTTGGCACTGCGCTGTACCGCCTTGTAGGTGGTGTTGCCGGTATTGAGATCCGGAAACACGAACACCGTTGCCTTGCCGGCCACCGGGCTGTCGGGGGCCTTGCTTTTGGCGACGCTGGCGATGGCGGCAGCATCGTATTGCAGCGGTCCATCAATCAGAAGGTCCGGCCGGCGCTGCTGGGCGATGCGCGTGGCCTCCCGCACTTTGTCCACGTCGTCGCCACTGCCGGATTCGCCGGTGCTGTAGCTGATCATCGCAACCCGCGGCTCAACACCGAAGGCCCGGGCGGATTCGGCACTTTGAATCGCGATGTCCGCGAGGGATTCGGCATCGGGGTCTGGATTGATGGCGCAGTCGCCATAGACCAGTACCTGCTCCGGGAGCAGCATGAAGAACACCGAAGAGACCACCCGCGCCTCGTCATGGGTCTTGATAAGCTGCAGGGCCGGGCGCACGGTATTGGCGGTGGTGTGAACCGCGCCGGAAACCAGGCCATCGGCCTCATCCATGGCCACCATCATGGTGCCAAGAACCACATTGTCTTCCAGCATCGCCTCGGCCATGTCCGGCGCCAGGCCTTTGTGCCGGCGCAGTTCCACCATGGGCTGGATGTAGCGGTCGCGCACGCTGTCCGGGTCGATGACTTCCAGGTTGTCCGGCAGTGTGAAACCCTGGGTTTGGGCAACGGCGGCAATCTCCTGACGATCACCGATCAATACGCAATGGGCCAGCTGGCGCTGGTGGCAAATAATGGCGGCCTGCACCGTACGGGGTTCGTTGCCCTCTGGCAGCACAATGCGCTTGTTAGCGGCCCGGGCCCGCTCTGAGAGTTGATAGCGGAATGCCGGTGGCGACAGACGACGTTGGCGCTGCAGGCTCAGATGTTGCTGCAGCCATGCGGTGTCCAGGTTGGTCGCGACGGCTTCCATGGCCTGCTCCACGCGCTCAGGGTCATCCACCGGAATGGACGGCGCCAGGCTCGCTAGCTTCTGGGCGATTTCGAAGGTGTTGGCGTCGGCGGCGAGAATGGGCAGGCCGGTTTCCAGGGCCTTGCCGCACAGGGTCAGCACCCGGTCGTCCGGGGACAGGCTACCGGTAAGCAGCAGTCCGGCCAGGGGCACACCGTTCAGGGCGGCGACGGCGGTAGCCAGGATGATGTCGTCCCGGTCCCCAGGCGTCACCACCAGGGTGCCTGGTAACAGGGTGTGAGCCATATTGCGAATGGACTGGGCGCAGACGGTGACCTTGCGGACCCGCCTCGTGGCGAGCTGGCCCTGGTGAAGCACCGGGCAGGCCAGTTCCCGGGCAATGTCGGAAACCCGGGGCGAGAGCAGTTCCGGTTGCCAGGGGATTATGCCCAGCAGGCGGAAGCGCTGGCTGCTGAATACCTTGCACTGGTTGGCGTAGTCAGGAACCTGCTGACTCAGCTCGGCATTGATCCGGGGGGTAAATTCAGGACGTTCGGGTTCACCAACTTTATTGAGGATCACGCCGATGACATCGGGGTCTGAGGGTGCGGCGAACAGTCTGGCGGAAAAGTCCAGTTGGTCATCCAGCGCCTCTGGAGCGGCGTCCTGTGGGGCGCTCACCAGGATAACTTCGGCACCGAGGTTGCGAGCCACTTCGACATTTAACCGCGCAATGTAGGCTTCGCTGCGGTCTGGCACCAGGCCTTCAATAATGACTACATCGACGGCGTTAGCCACCTTCTGGTACTGGGCCACCACTTCTTCCATCAGGAAATCGGCTTTGCCCTGATTGAGCAGCTTCTGGGCGCGTTTGAGGTCGATGGGCGCCGGAGGTACCAGCTCACTTTGCGCACTGATAAAAGTAACCGAGGCATCTTCGCTACCCAGCGAGTGAGGGTGGCCGTTGCGGTCCGGTTGGGCAAAGGGTTTGAAAAAGCCTACCCGCACGCCGACCCGGTCAAGGGCCCGATGCAGGCCCAGGCAGACCGAGGTCAAGCCGCAGTGCATCGCGGTAGGGGCGATAAAGAGATTCTTGGCCATCTTTTCTTCCTTAACGGTGTGGCATTTTTCTGTGGGCAGAGACGACTGCGCTATTGTGAGCAATTGACCTACTGTGAGCGGTTGCCCTTGTCTCGGGCGGCCTGGGCAATGACCAGCTCCTCGTTGGTCGGGACGACCAGCACCGGGAACCGGCTGCTCGCGTGATGAATGCGGTGCTCATTGCCCCTGCCATGGTTTGCGTTGGCTTCCGGTTCCAGTTTGAAACCCAGCAGGGCCAGGTGGCCAAGGGTTGCCCCACGAACGCTGGCGCTGTTCTCGCCGATACCTCCGGTAAACACCAGCGCGTCGAGTCGGTCCAGCGATGCCATCATGGCTCCGATGTAGCGGGCCAGACGGAAGCAAAAGACCTCAATGGCCAGCTTCGAGGGCTCGTGTCCGCCTTCGGCCAGTTCGGCGAGCGTGCGCATGTCATTGGTTTCGCCAGACAGGCCCAGCAAGCCACTCTCCCGATTCAGGGTTCGGTTAATTTCTTCGGTACTCAGGCCCTTGCCCATCAGGAAGTCAAACAACCCGGGATCGATATCGCCACTGCGGGTTCCCATGACCAGGCCCTCCAGCGGTGTCAGCCCCATGCTGGTATCAACGCTTCGTCCGTTGCGGATTGCGGTGATGCTGCAGCCGTTGCCCAGGTGGACGGAGATGATCGAAGTCTGTTCCTGTCGTTGCTTTAACAGGCGCGCGGCTTCGCTGGCCATGAACTGGTGGCTGGTTCCGTGAAAGCCGTAGCGGCGGACGCCCCAGTCGCTGTAAAAGTGGGATGGCAGGGCGTAATGAAAGGCTCTCGGGGGCAGGCTTTGATGAAAAGCGGTATCGAATACCGCCACCTGGGGTACGTCGGGAAACAGTGCCCGAGCAGCCTCGATGCCAATCATGTTGACCGGATTATGTAGGGGTGCCAACGCCGAACAGCGATCTATGGCTTCGACCACCTCGGGTGTGATCAGGGCCGCGTCGGTAAAGTCTTCTCCTCCATGCACCACACGATGGCCAATCGCCAGCGGAGCGGATGTGAGGATGCCTGCGGAACGAAAGTGTTCAATCAGCGCGACCAGGGCCGTGTGGTGATCGGCGTTGGCCGGCAGCATTAGCGATTGCTGCTCCCTCGTACGGACCTTGGCGCAGGCTTCTTCGGAGTTGAGCCGTTCAGCCAGGCCATGGGCCAGGCCGTTCAGATCACGATCGAAAATAGCCAGCTTGAGCGACGAACTGCCGCAATTGACCACAAGAATGTTGTCATCCATGAAATAACCTTATTGATGGGACGAAGGGTTACATCTGAGCCCGGTCATTGGTGCGCAGCCAATCCTCAAACTCAAGTTGCGGGTAAGGGCGGCTATAGTAATAGCCCTGGGAATAATCGCAGCCCTGTTCTCGGAGGAAGTGGGTTTGGTCTTCGTCTTCCACACCTTCAGCGATCACCTGCAATCCCAGGCTGTGGGCCATGGTGATGATGGCCTTGACCAGGGAGGCGTCGTCCTGTTCTTTCATCACGTCACGAATGAAGGACTTGTCGATCTTCAGGGTGTCGAACGGATAGCTCTTCAGGTAGCTGAGTGCGGAATAGCCGGTGCCGAAATCGTCCACCGACAGGCGGACCCCTTCCTCGTCCAGTCGTGACAGGATGTCGGAGGTTTCGATGGTGTTGTCGAGCAGCAATCGTTCCGTGATTTCTAGTTCCAGTCGGCGCGGGTCCAGGCCGGTGTGTCGCAATGCCCTCAGTACGGCATCGACAAATCCGGGGTCCCGGAACTGGCGGGGCGAGACGTTGACGGCAATGCCCAGCTTGGTTCCGGTGGCCTCTTCCCAATGCACGGCGGACGCACAGGCTTGTTCCAGCACCCACTCACCAATTGGAATGATCAGTCCGGTTTCCTCAGCAAGCGGAATGAACTTGTCCGGCATTACGGTTCCCATGGTTGGGTTGTTCCAGCGCAGCAGGGCTTCGGCCCCGGTCAGCAAGCCGGTATCGGTCTGCACGATGGGCTGGTAGTAAAGCTCAAACTCGTTGAGCTCCAGGGCACGCCGCATGCGGGATTCGATTTGCAGACGCTCGTGAGAGACTTCCTTCATTTCCGGCGCAAAGCGTTCGTAGGCGCTCTTGCCCTTGTTCTTGGCTTGATACATCGCCGCATCGGCGTGCTGCAACAGCGTGCCACTGTTGTCCGAATCGGTGGGATAAATGGCGATCCCGATGCTGGTGGTTACGAAGACTTCCTGGTTCCCCAGAATGAACGGCGAGGCAAAGGTTTGCAAAATACGATCCGCCACCTGGGAGGTGGAGTCGGCCCCTTGCAATCCGGGCAAGACCACCAGGAATTCGTCACCGCCAAGCCGGGCAACGGTGCTGGTGCCCCGGAGCGAACTGGAAATTCGCCGCGCCGCTTCGATCAACAGGTTATCGCCGGCGTCGTGGCCCATGGTGTCGTTGATGTGTTTGAAATTGTCCAGATCGAGAAACATGACACCCACCAGGGTATTTTCCCGTTTGGCCTGGGCCAGCGCCAGTTTCAGCCGGTCCAGGGCCAGCATCCGGTTGGGCAGGCCAGTGAGTATGTCGTAGTTGGCCTGGCGCAACAGCTGTTGTTCGTAGCGTTTGCGGATGCTGATGTCCTCACCGAGGATCAGGTAATTGGTCACCTGACCGTCGGAGTCCTTGATGGGGGTAACGATCAGCTGTTCCCAAAAACGCTCGCCGCTCTTGCGAATGCTGTTGGATTCCCCTTGCCAGACGCCGACCCGCTGTACCTGTAATTGAATGGCCTGCCAGAGCTGGCGGTTTTCCCGCTGCAGGAAGGGGTCATCCGTGAGCATGCCGGGGTGTTTGCCAGTCATGCTCTCGGCGTCGTACCCGGTGAGCTGGGTAAACTTCTGGTTGACGAATTCAATGCGCCATTGGCGGTCACAAATGATGACAGACGAAGGGCTTTGTTGGATTGCCTTGGACAGCTTTCGGATCTTGTCGGCATCCCGGGACTGTTTCTCCAGATCCTGTTGAAGTCGCGCCCGCATATGGTTGATGGCATCCGTCACTTGCGACAGCTCATCAATCCGGTTCATCTCAGTATCGGGCCGATCCAGTTTCAGGGGCTCACTGATATTGCTCAGGGAAAAGCCGCGGGCATAGCTTGCCATGGCTGACAAATGGCGGGTGACAAAATATTGGAAGATCCACACGATCAGGATCGATATAAAGAAAGTCTTAAGGAATTGGGTGGCCAGGATCACCAATACCTGGCGTTGCAGTTTGGCGTATATCTGCTCCAGGCTGGCGGTAATTTTCATGTCGCCCAGTTTGAACACTTCGTCGCCCTCATGAACGAGGGTGAAGCTGTGCTCCCGAATCGCGGATCCGTGGGGCACTTCTCCCATAACGATCTCGGAGCTGGGCGAAATACGCAAACGTAGTTGCACGATGTCCGGCAGGCTCAGTATGCCTTCCATCTGGATTTCAAGCAGCTTCTGGTCGAGCGCCCAAAGGCTACGGGACAAACTGCTGGAATAACTGGTCTCCACGACGGCCATGCGTTCTTCGATCACCGAGACGTCTTTGCGGAAGTCGGTGTAGATCTGGATGCCGGAGGCCAGGAGCGTGAACAAAGAGCTGAAAAGCAGGATATAGGCCAGCAACCGAAACGACAGCGGAGATCCGGTCCGGAACTGTTGCAGGCGACTCGACAGTTTTTGCATGCCGTTTATTGAGCTAGCGTCCAAATTTGCAAGCGAAGGTGTTTCTGAATTCTTAGAGAGGAGGCCATTTGGCTGTACCGGGACCACGCCTCGTCATAACCGGTTTCTAACGAACTATAGCAGCAGAGCGACGCAAGTGCTCTAGGAAAGTAGGATTTTTGTATACCATGCCCGTTGTGGCAGGGCCGCAGGATTACCGTGGTTGGCAGTAAAGCGGAGTCATACTTGCGCGTTGGCGATAAAGTCATCGATTGCAGGGCTGGCCGTACTTCGAGCCATGGATTCAGATTGCAACGGACGTGTGCTGAGCGGGACTGTGACGCCGTGATGGAGTATTGCTCGGGGTGTTTTTATGTTCGGGTTTTCTGGCCCAGAACGTGCCAACGACGAATCGGTTGGTTGGATAGCTGTTGCCGACAGGTCACCTGATGACGCAGTTGAAAGTGGCGTCCCCTAGGGGGTTCGAACCCCTGTTGCCGCCGTGAAAGGGCGGAGTCCTAGGCCACTAGACGAAGGGGACGCATTGCGTTCAACCGCTTGCCTCGTTGAGGTGGCGCGTATATTAGGTAAGCTCTAAGTTACTGTCAAACGGTTTTTTAAAAAAAGTTTTATGGATGAAAAGATTTATGGATGAAAAGTCTTATGGGCGTTTGATCAGGCACTGTTTAAGTTCGCTCGCCAATTCATCGAACACGATGAGCGGTCCTTCCGACTGGTGCAAATCAAAGAGGGCATTAGCGACCGGGCGGTGCTGGGCAGACAGCTGGGGCGTTACTTCGGATAGGTCTGCGCCGATCACTGCGGCCATTACAATGTCGTAGCGCACCTTGTTTTCGCCGGCGCAGAAGTGAAAATGAGCTTCGCGGCTGCCCGCTGCCGGGGTGCCGTGGTGTTGGTAAACGCCTTGGGCACAGCGGGCATACTCGGCATTGATGCGGGAATAGGATTCCATCAAGCCTGCTGCTTCTGTCATGGCAAACAGGGCGTGGACTCTTGCCTGGGCGCGCTCGCTGATGTCCGGCAGATCGGCCATCAAGGTATCACGGTCAAAACCTCGAGACATCAGTTGCAGGACCGTCAGGTATTCGCTGGTGATCATCGAGCAGGATTCAAAACTCTGCGAGGCGTCGGCGGCCAGGCTGGGTGTCGGTAGCAGTGGGCTGGTGAGCAGCAGGATCGACAGGAGGATTCTTGGCATCGGCCGGTGAGTCTCGAATTTTGGGTCCGGCAAGGCTAACACGTTGACGACACCGATGATGTGCGAATGGTCGCGGTTATGGGCATGGGGCGTTCAGGGGCGGATCGCATCCCGCAAAGCGACTTCCAGCTCTGGATAGCTGAATTCAAACGCCTCTTCCTGAAGCCGTTGGGGAATTGCATTCTGGCCAGTGAGTAGCAATCGGGCCATTTCCCCGAGGGCCGCCCGGAGCGCGAACGCCGGTGCCGGCAGTATTGCTGGCCGCTTGAGTACCCTGGCAAGGCAGGTGGTAAAGTCATGATTGCGGGCTGGGTTGGGGCTCACAACGTTATAGGGGCCGGTGGCGGTGCTGGTTTCCGCCATCCAGATCAGGGCGTTAACCACGTCGTCTCGGTGCACCCACGGCATGTATTGCCTGCCGTTGCCCAGTTTTCCTCCCAGGCCAAGTCGGAACGGAGGCAGCATCCGTTGCAGGAAGCCGCCTGCGGGGCCAACCACCAGCCCCGTCCGGGAAATGCAGACGCGTACCCCGGACGCGCTCAGCTGCTGGGCCGCGGCCTCCCAGTCCCGGCATAACTGATGCGTAAACTCATCGTTGGGCGGTGTGTTCTCCGACACGGGGCGCTCACCCTGATCTCCATAGAAGCCTACGGCGGAGCCCGAAACCAGGGTCGTGGGTAGTCGTGACCAGGTATTGATGGTGCTGACCAGATCTTCCGTCAGGTTGACACGACTCATGCGGAGGAGTTGTTTGCGGTGTGCGTTCCAGCGTTTGTCCGCGATGCCTTCTCCGGCTAGGTTGATCACCAGGTCGAAGCCCGGATGGCCGGACAGCTCGGTCAGCGAAGAAACGGTTTCGACGTGACCGCACAGGGTTTTCACATGCTCAGGTGCCTGGCGACTGAAAACCGTCAGGTGGTAGCCCTGATGGTTCAGGGTGTGACATAACTTCTGGCCAATAAACCCTGTCCCTCCGGTGAGTAGGGCGGTTTTAGCCATAGGATGCCTCCAGTGTGTCTTCAACCACGGATCGAATGGCTTGGCCCAGATGAGGATTTTCCCCGATAGGGGCGGCCAGGGAAATAGTGGTACCGTACTTCTCTTCCAGCGCGGTGATCATCGCCGGTACATCCTTACGCAGGTGCCGGCCGGCGGCGAGAAAAAGAGGGAGCACCACAAAACCACCATAACCCTGTTCGACCGATTCCTTAACAACCTGCTCCAGTGATGGTGTGCTGAGTTCCATATAGGCAACGACTGACTGGGGCACGGCTTCCAGCGTGGGGGCAGCGAGCGTTTCAAAGGTCTGGCACCAGTGTTTGTCGCTGCTGCCGTGGGCAAGCAGGATGATTCGGGTTTTGGTTGTCATTGCGGCTCCTGGCTCAAAAGGGGGCACCCGGTTACTCTATAGTCTAACAGCTCGCTGCAAAGACGGCGTATTAGTCTAAGAAATGGCCGAGTTGGGCGAGTCGGCTCGACCCATTGCAGGTGATAGATACAATGTTCAGTGCAGAGGATGTCCTGGATTGCTGGTTTGGTCCGCTTGATAATCAGGGCCTGGCGGACGCGGACCACCGTAACCGTTGGTTCCGGGCATCGCGATCCTTTGATCAGGAGATTCGTCGACGATTTCTGTCAATGGTCCTGGTGGCCTCGGAAAACGGACTTCAGGATTGGAGGGAATCTCATTTCCGGGGGCGGGGACGGCTTGCGGAAATCCTCCTGCTGGATCAGTTCACGCGTAACATCTATCGGGGTACCGATCTGGCCTATGCCTCGGATCCGTTTTGTCGGACTTTGTGCCGGGAAGGGCTGGATCAAGGTGCGGATTTGATGTTGCCAGCACTTTATCGGGCGTTTTTTATCATGCCGTTGCAACACTCCGAGCGCCTGGAGGACCAGGACAGAGGGGTGGCGCTGTATGAACAGCTGGAGGCCTCTTCGGAGGGTGCTCTCCGTGATCTGTTGGGCAGTTTTCTGAACTCCGCCCGTGATCACCGCGACACGGTGGCCCGTTTTGGTCGCTTTCCCCACCGCAACAAGGTGCTGAGACGTGAATGCACGCCTGAGGAAGAAGCGTACCTTGCCGGAGGTGCGCGACGATACGGGCAGTAGCAGAGGTGTATGGCACTGTTCGGAGGAATTGGCTATCCGGTCAATGTTTCTCCAGGCCAATCGCGGCATACTGTCCTACAGTTAATTATGAACGAGAGATAGCTCGGGATATTTGCAATGGTGCACGTAAACGACTTGGACATGCACGACCAGGAATCGCTGGCGGATACGGGTATTGACCATCACGCCGTCCAATACAGCGGACGAAAGGCGTTTCGCGCCAAGAGTGAGCAGCGACGGGTCCAGATTCTTGAAGCAACGTTGCGGATTGCCGCGAAAGAGGGGATTCGTGGTATCAAGCATCGGTCGGTTGCGAAAGAGGCTGATGTGCCTCTCGCCTCCACGACCTACTATTTCAAGGACATCAATGAGCTCATCAGTGATGCCTTCACGCTGTTTGCCGAGAAAGCCCAGGAAAACCTGGATCAGTTTTATGGCATGGTCAATGTGGTTCTGGATGGGACGCCGCCGGAAACTCTCAAGCGTGGTGGCGAGGGGCGGGCACAGCTCGCCAGACGCCTGGCTGCAATCGTGACCGCTTATCTGGGCGAGCAGATCACCCACCGTAAAGATGAAGTGCTGGCTGAGCAGGTGTTTCTGATGGAGGCGCTGCGAGATCCCGATCTGACGCATCTCGCCCGCCAACACCGTACCGCATGGGTCTCCGGTCTGGAATCTCTGCTGCAACGACTGGATTCCCAATCACCCAGGCGGGACGCTTCGTTGCTGGTCAGCGTAGTGCTGGGTCTGGGTTACGATGGTTTGCTGTACCAGGAGGACTACCAAGCCCAGTACCTGAACGAAACCGTAGAGCGTATGCTGGGTCTCGTGCTGGAACTGCCGGTCACCGAACGGGGCGTCGAATAAATTCCAATTATTTTGATGTTGGGTGTTGCAAGCTGAAAAATGGCTCCGTATAATCCGCATCCGTTGTCGCAAGGAGCCTTTCGATAGGCGGCCTGATGAAGCGACAATGCAGAAAAAAGCGGGAATAGCTCAGTTGGTAGAGCACAACCTTGCCAAGGTTGGGGTCGCGAGTTCGAATCTCGTTTCCCGCTCCAGATTCCAGAAAAAACCCAGCCTAATGGCTGGGTTTTTTCGTTTTGGCGCTGCGATTTGTTTTTGTGGATCGGCCTTCGTCTCAGGCAGGGACAACTCGGTTATACTCGATGCCCTCACAGCCGGAATGCTTTCCCTCTGATTGGTTTCCCGTATGTCGGTGATGTAATAGCGCTGATGTGCGCCAGCCAGAGCGGGGGCCATGACGTGCTCCGTTACCCGAAAGGAGTCCCCGATGCGTGTTCGCTCGTTGTATATTTACCCAGTGAAGTCGTTGCGCGGTATTGCGGTGCAGGAAATGGCGCTTGATGCGTTTGGACCGGCCCATGATCGCCGCTGGATGATCGTCGACAAGGAAAACCAGTTCGTCACGCAGCGCACACATCCCCAGCTCGCCAATATCGGTACTGAGCTAGTTGATGAACGGATTTGGATCGATGTGCCGGGACACGGGCGCTTCCCATTGTCCGCCGGCCAAGCGGAGCGGACGGTGCGAGTGTGGCGGGATTGGGTCAAGGGGTGCCTGGCCGAGCCCGGACCGGCCGCGGCAATAAGCGCATTTTGCGGGCAATCCCTCGAATTGATCTACATGCCAGAGTCCACCTTCCGGCGGGTTGATAGCGACTGGGTCGTGGACCGGCGCAGAGTCGGATTTGCCGACGGGTTCCCGTTTCTGATTGTGAACCGTGCTTCCCTGGAAGACCTGAATGGGCGGCTCGAGGTGGCGGTGGACGAGCGCCGTTTTCGCCCCAACATTGTCATCGACGGATCTGAGCCCTGGGCGGAAGACCGCTGGCGCAGCCTTGGAATTGCCGCGAGGCCGTTTTCGCTGCCAAAACCTTGTTCCCGCTGTGTTATGACGACGGTGGACCCAGATCGGGGTGTTAAGGCGCCGAATGCTGAGCCGTTACGAACCCTTGGCCAGTTTCGCCGCACCGTCGATGGTGTGATGTTCGGGGTCAACGCCCTTCACGATGGCCAACCGGCGGTCCTCCGCGTGGACGACCCCGTCGAGATTCTAGAACAGGAGTAAGATTGCATGCCGCTATTGGCGCTGGATGACATTTCACTGGCTTATGGAGTTCATCCGCTTCTTGACCATGCCTCGTTGACCGTTGAAGCCGGTGAGCGGGTGTGTCTGCTGGGCCGCAATGGAGAGGGAAAATCCACGCTGCTCAGAATCGTCAGTGATGAGGTGGTACCCGATAGCGGGTCTGTGAAGCTGGACAGTGGCGCCAGTTTGGCCGTGTTGCCACAAAACCTGCCGACAGATGACCGCCGCACCGCCTATGAGGTGGTGTCCAGTGCCTTTACGGAAGCTGGCGAATTGTTGGCGGAGTTCCATGCCTTGTCCCAAAAGGCGGATGAACGCAGTCTGGAGCGGTTAACCAAAGTCCAGGAGCGCCTGGAGGCGCTGGATGGCTGGCGACTGGAGCAGAAGGTCAGTGCCATCCTCAAACAATACCGGGTCGACCCCGACAAGCGGCTCGATGAGCTGTCGGGCGGCTGGCAGCGGCGGGTCCTTTTGGCGAAGGCGCTGGTCACCGAGCCCGATGTGCTGCTGCTGGACGAGCCCACCAACCATTTGGACGTGCCGGCCATCGCCTGGTTGGAAGAGGCGCTGTCGCAATTCCGCGGTGCCATTCTGTTTGTCAGCCACGACCGCGCTTTTATCCGGCGCATGGCGACCCGGGTGGTCGAACTGGATCGTGGCCAACTGGTCAGTTTTTCCGCCACCTATGATCGTTATCTGGAGCTTAAAGAGAAGGCCCTGGAAGAAGAAGAGCGTCAGAATGCGCTGTTCGACAAGCGGCTGAAGCAGGAAGAGGCGTGGATACGGCAGGGTATCAAGGCGCGGCGAACCCGGAACATGGGCCGGGTTCGGGCGCTCAAGGCCATGCGTGATGAGCGTAAGCAACGTCGGGAGCGGGGCGGGACCGCCAGCTTTGCGGTGGAAGATGCCGCCCGCTCGGGTCGTCTGGTGGTTGAGGCCAAGGCGGCAGGCTTCCGTTATGGTCAAGGTGAGCCGGTGATCCACAATATGGATCTGACGGTTCTGCGCGGTGACAAAATCGGATTGATCGGTGAGAACGGTACCGGAAAGACCACTCTGGTCAGGCTCCTGCTCGGCGAACTGGAGCCGACCGAAGGGGGCATCCGGTTGGGCACCAATCGGGAAGTGGCGTACTTTGACCAGTTGCGAGGTGAACTGGACCTGTCCCAGACCGCGCTTGAGAATCTCGCCGAAGGGCGGGAATACATTGAGATCAATGGCCAGCAAAGGCATGTTCTCGGGTACCTGCAGGAATTTCTGTTCAGTCCCGAACGGGCCCGCTCGCCGGTCAGTGTGTTTTCCGGGGGCGAGCGCGCCCGCTTGATGTTGGCCAAGCTGTTTAGCAAGCCCGCCAATATTCTGGTGTTGGACGAGCCAACCAACGATCTGGATGTTGAGACGCTGGAGCTGCTGGAATCGCAGCTGGTGGCATTCAATGGAACCGTGCTGATCATCAGTCACGACCGTGAATTCCTCGACAATGTGGTCGCCGATACCATTGTGTTGGATGGCAGCGGCGAAGTGCACGAATACGTTGGTGGATACAGCGATTGGCGGCGCCAGGGTGGTCGATTTCCTTCTGAGTTGGTGTCGAGTAAGTCTTCACAGCCGGAGTCTGCGCCACGGACCGATAAGACCGTCAAGGCGCAGTCGGTCGGTAAGGCGAAGCCGGCAAAGCTCAGTTACAAGTTGAAACTTGAGCTGGAGCAATTACCGGGCAAGATAGAGGCTTTGGAGCGCGAGGTGGCATCGCTGCAGGCGTTGATTTCCGAACCGGAGTTTTACAATCAGCCGCAACCGGAAGTGACAGTGCAGCTGGAGCGCCTGGCAGAGTCGGAGGCTCAACTGGAAGCCTCCATGGAGCGCTGGATGGAACTGGAGGAGCAGGGCAACCCATGAACGTTGGTTATCATTTCACGCTCCAGGACGGGCGTAAGATCGATTTTAAAGTCGCCGACCAACCGGCTGATAGTAGCCAGCCCCTGCCGGCGTGGACCCGATTGGAGCATTGTCAGTGCTCCAACTGTCCGCTAAAGAGTACGGAATCTCCCCACTGTCCGGCGGCGGTTGCGATGTTGCCAGTGGTGGATGCCTTTCAGGCCGAGGATGCCTACCAGCCAGTGGAAGTGCGAGTCGATGACGATCATCGCAGTTACCTCAAGAAAACCACGTTGGAGGAGGCGTTGCGGTCGCTGCTAGGGCTGAAAATGGCCACCAGCGGCTGTCCGGTGCTGTCGGAACTGAAATCCATGGCGGTGCATCATTTGCCCTTCGCCTCAAGTGAAGAGTTCATCATGCGCAGTGTGTCCCATTACCTGCTGCAGCAGTACTTTGCCAAACGGCATGATCAGCAGCCGGACTGGGAGCTGCAGGGGTTGGTAGCGCGCAACCAGCGGCTGCAGTTGGTGAATCAGGCGCTTTGGCAACGTATACACGCGGTGTGTCAGGGCGATAGCAATCTTAAGGCGTTGCTGAATTTCTTTTCCATGGCTTCCAGCGTCAGTGTCTCGCTGGAGAGTCAGCTAAGGAAGTTGGAGGCGAGAATAACCCAATCCTGACGACCTGTGGCGGGCTCTGCTCCCGGTCAGGGGCTGCCCCGGTCGATGGGCCGGCTGCAGTCAGGTGATACGAACCGCGAGCACGTCGCATTTGGCGCCGTGCAACACGCCATTGGCCGTGGAACCGAGGAGTAACTGAATACCTCGGCGGCCATGGCTGCCAACGACAATCAGGTCGACCTTTCGTTCTTCCGCCAGGCGGTGAATCTCGGATTCCGGGCGCCCAACGGTCACAATCTGGTTTTCTTCACTGACACCGTGGCGCCTGCCGTAGTTTTCCAGCTGCTCTTTCGCGGCGGCATCAAGCTGGTCCTGCAGTTCCGTGAGATCCATCGGGATGTCGCCGCCATAGGCGTAGCCTACCGGTTCAACCACATGGCAAAGCATCAATTCGGCGTTATGCGCCTTGCATACCTCGATCGCCCGATTCAACACCTGAGGTGCCTCTTCGGTCAGGTCGATGGCCGTCAAAACTTTCTTATAGGTGGACATATCGGACTCCTGCGACGGAGAGTAGCTGACAACACGTTCGATTCGTGGGAAACCGGTGCGAAGTTTTTCGGGGGCCCCCTAATACTTTAGGACAGAACGGCCTATCTATCACTTGCCGAAACCAAGAAAGGAAAAGGGGGGGGGGAATCGCCTGAGCTGGCGCGGGGAAGGGGGGCGCCCGACCCATCGGTCAGGCGTTTTCCTCAAGCAGGCTGATGGTGTCGTCGAGCGCTTCCAGAATGCCCTTGGAATAGCGATCGATCACGAACGACACGTTGTTCTCGTTGTAATTGATGTAGGAGTTGCGGATGAACTGCCACTTGGCATTGATGTCATCAAGGGCTGCCTTCAGTGGGCCGGATTTTGGGCCGCTGGACACTTCGGTGAGTAACGTCTCAAATTTCTTGGCTTTGACGTCAAGGGGCTCCTCGGTAGCGCTGCCCTGGAACGTCTGGGATACCGCCATGTTGGAGCGTACCGAGTACTTGGCCATCATTTGAGACAGGGTAACCGCTGCCGAGCGAGCGGCCTCCACCCGTCGATTGGAGGTGATCTGGTCGCTTTCCAGTGATACCGCATAAAGTTCGGTGGCGAGATCATTGAGTGCGTCTGCCTGCTCAGCCATTTCACCCACCAGCCGAAGGTCCGGATAACCGTTTTTGCGGACATCGTTGATGTTCTGTCGCATCAGGTTCTTGAACTTGTCGAAGTTTTCGTTGAGCCGTTCAATGTCGGCCGCTGAGAGTACTTCTGCTGTGCTATCCGAGACCGTATTCATGGCACTGTTGGCGTCGTTGATCGTGGCCACGATCTCGTTCAGTGCATCGGTATTACCGTCGACGGAAAAGCGGTAGTAGGCGTCCAGGGCAATAAAGTTGCTCACCCGAAAGTGGTGCAGGTTGCCGAGGAAACTGGAGGCTTCATCGGCCTTGGTGGCAAACGAGGTGATGGCGAGCAGGAAAAAGGCCGCAATAAGCGAGCGCGCCCCAATACGAGCGTCTTTCATCGGATGTGATCTCCGTTTTTTTATCGTGTTTTATTATTGTGGTCCAATCTGCGCCAGAGCGGTGTCGTGCTTTATGAGGCCTGCGCCTTTGGTCGTTGGACTAAAGTCTGAATCTGAAGGTAAAGTAACTTTGCTGGCCAATCAAGCGGTTTTCAGGCTTGCGGTCAGATTAAATGTAACAGTTTATTGCAGATACAAAGGCCGGCTTGGGTGGCGTGTGAACTTGCATGACTAGGCCGCTGAAAATCAACAATTCTGTGTCTCAGTTCATATTTCCAGCCTTGATTCCAGCGTATTTAATTAGACCGTTTGGAGAGAAACAAATTGACAAACGGGCGGTTTTTTTTCATCGTGTTCCCTCTCGATTCAAACGACTGTATGAATTTTTTGGATCGGTGGTTCGGGCAGTGACTGAAATTCGCTGCACACACAGCGGGGTGACGAACGTCAATTCACCCCACTGGAAGCAGTTCTAAAAACAGACTGGAGATCAGTTGATGATTTACGAAGGTAAAGCCATCACGGTTAAAGAGATCGAAGGCGGGATCGCTCAGTTGAACTTTGACTTGCAGGGCGAGTCAGTAAACAAGTTCAACCGTCTTACCATCGAAGAGCTCGGCGCCGCGACCGACAAACTCAAAGAACAGAAGGGCCTGAAGGGTCTGGTAGTGACCAGCTCAAAGGACTCGTTCATTGTCGGTGCCGACATCACAGAATTCACCGACCTGTTTGCAGGCTCGGAAGAAGACCTGGTTGCCAACAACCTGAAGGCTAATGAAGTCTTCAACGCCGTTGAAGACCTGCCGTTCCCCACCGTAACCGCCATCAATGGCATTGCGTTGGGTGGTGGTTTCGAAATGTGCCTGTCCACCGACTACCGTGTCATGGACAGCAAGGCCAAGGTCGGTTTACCGGAAGTCAAGCTGGGCATCTTCCCGGGCTTCGGCGGTACTGTGCGTCTGTCTCGCCTGGCGGGTGTTGATAACGCCGTTGAGTGGATTTGTGGCGGTACCGAAAACCGCGCCGACGCTGCTCTGAAGATTGGCGCCGTAGATGCTGTCGTCGATTCCGGCAAGCTGGTAGAGGCGGCCGTAGCGATCATCAACCAGTGCAACGAGGGCAAGCTGGATAACCTGGCCCGTCGTGAAGAGAAGAAAGGCAAGATCAAACTGAACTCCATGGAAAGCATGATGGCGTTCGAGATCTCCAAAGCCTTTGTTGCCGGCAAGGCCGGCAAGAACTACCCGGCCCCGGTCGAAGCGATCAAGGTTATGCAGAAGCACGCTAACCTGACCCGTGACAAGGCAATCGAAGTGGAAGCCAAGGGCTTCGCCAAGATGGCCAAGACCAATGTGGCGGCCTGCCTGGTTGGCCTGTTCCTGAACGACCAGGAGCTGAAGAAGAAGGCCAAGGCATGGGAGAAGGAAGCCAGTGAAGTGAAACTGGCGGCCGTTCTCGGTGCGGGCATCATGGGTGGCGGCGTTGCTTACCAGTCCGCCCTCAAGGGCACCCCCATTGTCATGAAGGACATCAACCAGGCCGGTATCGACCTGGGTCTGAAGGAAGCCAAGGGCCTGCTGACCAAGCGTGTCAGCAAAGGCAAGATGAAGGCTGACAAGATGGCTGACGTCCTCAACAGCATCACTCCGACCCTGAACTACGGCGACTTCAAGAGCGTTGACCTGGTGGTCGAGGCGGTTGTTGAGAACCCGAAGGTCAAGGACATCGTTCTGCGTGAAACCGAAGATCAGGTTCGCGAAGACGCCATCCTGACCTCCAACACTTCTACCATTTCCATCAACCTTCTGGCCAAAAACCTGAAGCGTCCGGAAAACTTCTGTGGCATGCACTTCTTCAACCCGGTACACATGATGCCGCTGGTTGAGGTTATCCGTGGCGAGAAGACCAGCGATCGCGCTATCGCGACCACCGTTGCCTACGCCAAGGCCATGGGCAAGACTCCGATCGTGGTAAACGACTGCCCGGGCTTCCTGGTTAACCGCGTCCTGTTCCCGTACTTCGGCGGCTTTGCCGGCCTGGTGCGTGACGGTGCCGACTTCCAGAAGATCGACAAGGTGATGGAGAAGTTCGGCTGGCCGATGGGCCCCGCCTACCTGCTGGACGTTGTTGGCATGGACACCGCCAAGCACGCCAACGAAGTGATGGCTGAAGGCTTCCCGGACCGCATGAAGGACGAGAACAAGAGCGCCATCGATGTCATGTTCGAGAACGACCGTTACGGTCAGAAGAACGACAAGGGCTTCTACAAGTACGAGCTGGACCGCAAGGGCAAGAAGAAGAAGGTTGTCGACGAAGACACCTACAAGCTGATTGAGCCGGTCGTTCAGAGCCAGAAGGACTTCGACGAGGAAGAAATCATTGCTCGCATGATGATCCCGCTGTGTCTGGAAACCGTTCGCTGCCTGGAAGACGGCATTGTTGAGGCGGCTGCCGATGCTGACATGGGTCTGATCTTCGGTATCGGCTTCCCGCCGTTCCGTGGTGGTGCCCTGCGTTACATCGACGACATGGGTGTAGACAAGTTCGTCGAACTGGCAGACAAGTATGCAGACCTTGGTCCTCTGTACCACCCGACCAAGAAGCTGCGTGAAATGGCCAAGACTGGCAAGAAGTTCTTTGGCTAACCCTGAACGAGATTTCCGAACGGAGAAAGATCTATGAGCCTTAATCCGAGAGACGTTGTCGTCGTCGATTGCGTGCGGACTCCGATGGGTCGTGCCAAAAACGGTTGTTTCCGCAACGTGCGTGCAGAGACTCTGTCGGCTGTCCTGATCGACGCACTGTTCGAGCGCAACCCCAAGCTCGACCCGAAAGAAGTTGAAGATGTGATCTGGGGCTGTGTGAACCAGACCAAGGAGCAGGGCTTTAACGTAGCGCGTCAGATTTCACTGCTGACCCGCGTCCCGCACGAGTCTTCTGCCCAGACCGTTAACCGTCTGTGCGGCTCCGCCATGACTGCGATCCACACGGCGGCCCAGGCCATCATGACCGGTAACGGTGATGTGTTCCTGGCTGGCGGTGTTGAGCACATGGGTCACGTGCCCATGACCGAAGGTTTCGACCATAACCCGGCTGCGTCCAAGTATTCCGCCAAAGCGTCCAACATGATGGGCCTGACTGCGGAAATGCTGGCGAAGATGCACGGTATCAGCCGTGAGCAGCAGGACGAGTTCGGTGCGCGTTCACACCGTCTGGCCCACGAAGCGACCGTTGAAGGCCGTTTCAAGAACGAAATCGTGCCGGTTGAAGGTCACGACGAGAATGGCTTCAAGGTGCTGATCGAGCAGGACGAGACCATTCGTCCGGAGACCACGGCTGAGTCCCTGGGTCAGCTGCGTCCGGCCTTCGATCCGAAAGGCGGTACCGTAACTGCTGGCACTTCCTCTCAGCTGACTGACGGTGCGGCAGCCATGCTGCTGATGTCTGCCGAGCGTGCCGAGGCCCTTGGCCTTAAGCCGCGCGCCCGGATTGTCAGCATGGCGGTTGCCGGTTGTGATCCCGCGATCATGGGTTACGGCCCGGTTCCAGCCACCAAGAAGGCGCTTAAGCGTGCAGGCCTGAAAGTCGAAGACATCGACTTCTGGGAACTCAACGAAGCGTTCGCTGGCCAGTCACTGCCGGTCATCAAGGACCTGAAGCTGACAGCCGTCATGGACGAGAAGGTTAACCTGAACGGCGGCGCGATTGCCCTTGGTCATCCGCTGGGCTGCTCCGGTGCCCGTATCTCCACTACGTTGATTAACGTATTGGAGGACAAAGGCGGTAAGTATGGTGTGTCCACCATGTGTATCGGCCTGGGTCAGGGTATCGCGACCGTTTGGGAGCGTCTCTGATCTGACAGATCAGACCTGAGACCAGTAAAAAGCCCGGCCTAGCCGGGCTTTTTTCTTGCCAGAACGGGAAAATCCAACTAAACCGGGGTAGAAAAGCGCCTCCGAACACAAAGAATGGGTTGTCTTGGTTTTCGTGACCCTGTAAAACAGTGCTCCTATATACCGAGGCGGCTAGAACTGCTTTACTAGCCGACTGATTTTTCAGCAACTTTAACGCTTGCTGATATTTTGTACGATTTTCGTCAAGGATACAGATCTCCGATATGGGTAAAAGTCTCGTTATCGTCGAGTCGCCAGCAAAAGCGAAGACCATCAACAAGTATCTGGGCTCCGATTACATAGTGAAGTCCAGTGTCGGGCATATTCGTGACCTGCCGGTGAGCGGTAGTGGTTCACAGGTCGATCCGAAGGAGCGGGCTAAGCAGGCGGCACAAACCCGAAAGATGAACCCTGAGGAGAAGGCAGAATACAAGAAGCGTAAGTCCCGCGAGCAGCTGGTTGCCCGCATGGGGGTCGACCCGGACAAGGATTGGCAGGCGCGCTACGAAGTTTTGCCTGGTAAGGAAAAGGTGGTCAACGAGCTCAAGCGGTTGGCCAAGTCGGCCGATCATATTTACCTCGCGACGGATTTGGACCGTGAGGGAGAAGCCATTGCCTGGCACCTGCGGGAGACCATCGGTGGCGAGCAGGACAAGTACCGTAGGGTCGTGTTCAACGAAATCACCAAGCGGGCCATCCAGGCGGCCTTCGAGGATCCTGGCGCGCTCGATACCAATCGGGTGAATGCTCAGCAGGCGCGCCGGTTCCTGGACCGGGTGGTCGGTTACATGGTGTCACCGTTGCTGTGGGCCAAGCTGGCGCGAGGACTCTCCGCCGGGCGGGTGCAGTCCGTGGCGGTTCGCCTGATCGTTGAGCGAGAGCGCGAGATTCGGGCATTTGTGCCGGAAGAATTCTGGCAGCTGCATGCCGACCTGGGAGCCCAGGGATCAGCCAAGCCGGTACGATTCGAGGTGACCCGGTACGCGGATAAGGCGTATCGACCGGTCAGCGAGGCGCAAAGCCGGGAACACGTCCAGCGACTGGAAGCGGGTGGCTTCGAGATCTCCAAGCGCGAAGATAAGCCGACCCGGTCCAAGCCTACCGCGCCGTTTATTACCTCGACCTTGCAGCAGGCGGCCAGCAATCGGATGGGCTTCAGTGTCAAGAAGACCATGATGCTGGCTCAGCGTCTTTACGAAGCCGGCTACATCACGTACATGCGAACGGACTCCACCAATCTGAGTCAGGACGCGGTGACCAGTTGCCGGGAGTATATTGAGAAGCAGTTTGGTGGGTCGTACTTGCCAGAGGTGCCCCGGGTGTATGGCAGCAAGGAGGGGGCACAGGAGGCGCACGAGGCCATCCGTCCCACGGAAGTAAGTCGGCGTCCCTCCGACATCAGCGGCCTGGAGAAGGACGCTGAGAAGCTGTACGACCTGATCTGGCGGCAGTTCATCGCCTGCCAGATGTCCGACGCTGAATTCCTCAGTACCTCGATCGTCGTGAGCAATGGTGACTACGAACTGCGAACGCGGGGACGCATCATCAAGTTCGACGGCTTCCTGAAGGTCGCGCCTCAGTCGTCCAAAAAGGAAGAAGACATTGCGCTGCCCGATATTCAGGTGGGCGATGCGCTTTCCCTGATCACACTCGATCCTACCCAGCACTTTACCAAGCCGGCGCCCCGCTACACCGAAGCCAGTTTGGTCAAGGAGCTGGAGAAGAAGGGGATTGGGCGGCCTTCCACTTACGCCTCCATCATTTCCACCATCCAGGATCGGGGCTATGTCCGGTTGCAGAATCGTCGCTTCTATTCGGAGAAAATGGGCGACATAGTGACCGAGCGGCTGACCGAGTCCTTTGCCAACCTGATGGATTACGATTTCACTGCGCGCCTCGAGGAGGAGCTGGACGATATCGCCGAGGGGGGCATCGACTGGAAGAAGGTGCTCAACGAGTTTTATGGCAACTTCTCCCGGCAGCTGGAGAAGGCTGGAGGGGATAATGACGAGGGCATGCGGGGCAACACCCCGACCGAAACCGACATTCCCTGTCCAACCTGCGAACGTCCCATGCAGATTCGTGTTGCCAGCACCGGCGTGTTTCTTGGCTGCTCCGGGTATTCGCTACCGCCCAAGGAGCGCTGCAAGACCACCATTAACCTGGTGTCTGGCGATGAGGTGGTAAGCGCCGATGACGACGTCGAGGGCGAGGGCGAATCGCGTCTGTTGCGCAAGAAGCGACGCTGTTCCAAGTGTGGCACCGCCATGGACAGCTATCTGGTGGACGAAAAGCGCAAGCTCCATGTCTGTGGCAACAACCCGGACTGCTCCGGATATGAGGTGGAGCAGGGGACCTTTCGCATCAAGGGCTATGACGGCCCGACCCTGGAATGTGACAAGTGCGGTTCGGAAATGCAGCTCAAGACCGGACGATTTGGCAAGTACTTCGGCTGTACCAATGCTGAGTGCAAGAATACCCGCAAGCTGCTGAAGAGTGGCGAGCCGGCACCCCCCAAGATGGATCCGGTGCCAATGCCGGAGCTTGCGTGCCAGAAAGTTGAGGATACCTACGTTTTGCGTGACGGTGCCTCTGGCTTGTTCCTGGCGGCCAGCAAGTTCCCCAAGAACCGGGAAACGCGGGCTCCTTTGGTCAGTGAACTGTTGCCTCACAAGAGTGAGATTGATCCCAAGTACGCGTTCCTGATGAAGGCGCCCACACAGGATCCCGATGGGAATCCGACAGTTGTTCGCTACAGTCGGAAGACCAAGGAGCAATACGTGATGAGCGAGAAGGACGGTAAGGCCAGTGGCTGGAGTGCCTACTATCGCGATGGCAAGTGGGTGCCTAACAAATAAATATCGGCGCACCACAAAGGCGTTAAACGACAAAGGGCGGATGCACACACATCCGCCCTTTGTCGTTGTCGTTGGCTTGATCAGGCGGTGGCTTTCGCCGCGTCCTTCATGGTGGTTGCCAGCAGGGTATAAGTGATGGTCCAGGCTTCCTTGCATTCCGGTGTGAAGTCCGGACCCAGGCCCTGCTCCAGTGTCCAGAGCAGGGCACTGCCTACGGTATCGTAGTCCTCATCCTTGACCCCGTATCCGACATGGCGCTCACCCAGGCCCTGCACTGCGGGCACAATCTCGTCCAGGCGTCCCAGCCCATTTACGGCAATGCCAATCATCTTCATCAGCTTCTTGCCCTGCTCATCAAGTTCGCCCTTGAACAGGGGGGTCAGGTTAGGATCCAGCTCAAACAACTTCTTGTAGAACATCGCCGCCGCCTGATCGGCTATGGGGGCAACTTTGGCAAAGGATTCCTGAACCAGTGCTATTTGTTGCTCATTCATTTTGGTCATCTCCCTGAAGGGTTAGTGGTTAGCTTTTAGGCAATGGCAGACGGATGACGACGCCACCCATGACTTCACCGATCTTGAAGTCGTCCCTCGGCGAATCCCGGTGCGCGTTGTGGCAGGTCGTGCAGGCCGGAGAGACCGCCACGTCCGGGTAGACGGCGGTGAAGTAGGTGGTGTCGCCGAGGGTTTCTTCGCCGTAGAAGTTCTCGCCGGGATGGTCGGCGATGTATTTGAGGCCCTCGATCTCGACATCGGTTTTGGGGGCGTTCTGCTTGTTCACCGGCCACAGGGACTGCAGGGAGTAGCTGAAGCTGTCGGTCACCTGGCTCACGCCTTCGGCGCCGTAGCGGAACATCTGAGCGGGCAGGGGCGCCGAGTTATCGGTATCCTCCCAGTGCTCGAGGGGCTGGATGGCGCCAACCCCATTGGGCCCAAGGCGCTGGACAATCAGTTTGGTGTAGTTGGTTCGGTCGGAATTCATGACCGCAAACAGCGAATCGGTAAAGACCTTGGGCTCGATGCCCGCCTGCTGTGGTTCGTCGGAACTACCACAGCCGGTCAGGAGTACCGCCGCTGCCACTGCACTGGTGATCAGTTTGGTTTTCATGGTCTCTCTCCATCTTGATTTTCTGGGTCTGGGTTACTGCCGGTGAAGATCCGATCCAGGGCCATGTCAATGCTGGGAATATGAGTTTCCGGCTCGCCATGGAAATTGGTTCGGATCAATTCGGGGGATGCCAGTGCATCAATGGAAAAGGCCAGTCCGTGGCAGTTCATACAGCTGGTTCGAATCATCTTTTCGTTGGGCCGCAAGGTGGCATTCTGGTTGTGTTCGACCACCACCACCGGCTGGCCAAAGCGGTCGCTATCCAGTCGCGGCATGTGGCAGGTGGCGCAGCTTACTGCCGTTTCGCGGGGGCGGTCGCCGGTGAGAAACTCGGTCCAGGTGGTGTGGTGAGGGGAGCCTTCATAGGCCAGGGTGTGTTCGTCGTCGTGACAGCCGACGCAGGCTTCAACCGCGGCGACCCTGGTGTCCTGTTGGTGGGGGGTGTGACAACTGTTGCACGTCAGCGACTGGTGGGTGGCATTCGGTTTCATTGGCTGACGGGCCTGCGCCGGCTTCATGGCCGGGAGCCCCTGGGCCAGACGCATCCCATGGCGGCCCGAGCGGAAGCCATCCTGCTCCTGTTGGTGGCAGTTGCCGCAAATGGCGGTATCGGGTCGTTCTGCCCAGGCCTGGTTAGTATCTGGCTGGTGGCAGTTTCGGCAGCCGACATTGGCCTGGCCGTGGGCGCTCCCGGCCCAGTCCTGGTGGGCCTCCTGCCAGGCCGACTCAGCGACCTGTGGTGTGCGCTCAGGCTTGAACACCAGCCAGGCCTGGCCGGACATGGCTATGAGCTCGGACAGTGAGCTTCGGGGCAGACCGCCATCGGGTTTCAGGGGGGGCTCGCCGGCGTGCTCTATCAGGAAGTCTTCATAGAGGGCCAGGTTGTCGTGATAGTTGTGGCAACCGGATGAGGCGCAGGTGTCAAAGGCCATGCCGGCGTGACTGGGACGATCCTCGGCAATGTCCTGGTGGCAGGTGAGGCAAAAATCCGACGGTAGGGTGAGCCCCATGGGCAGGGTGACTTCTGGGGTGTGTTCGGAGTGGCAGGCCACACAGTAGCGGGCATCGATCTCGGACAGCCGGTTGGCATTGCGCGGATCGGTGAACTTGCTTTTGGGATGGGTATCCCGCGCCAGGCGCAACTCCGCGCCGTGGCAGTCCACGCAGGATTGCTGGATGGTGTCCCGGTCGGAAAACGACTCACTGTGGCAGGCTCCGCAGGTCAGCTCGATCTGAAAGTGACCTACTGACGTCTGACCCGGAAGAAAGTGAGGTTTCTGGGGTTGGGCGAACAACTCATAGCCCAGGGCTCCCGCCAGCAGGAGGCTGGACAGAAGCCAGATAATCCAGAGAACACGCTTGCTCATACGGCCACCTAGAAGTAATACACCGAGAGAATGTGGAAGGCTAGCAGCACCGGTAACGGCCAGGCGGCGTACAGGTGCCAGCCACCCAGGCGGCGTTTCCAGGCCTTCAGCCGAAGGGTGGGGAAACGCGGCTCCAGGCCTGCCAGCAGCGATGTCAGTCCCCCCAGGGCCACCAGTGCGACGGCACTGGACAGCAAGGCAAAATTGAGGTTGTTGCTGCGCTGTAATCCGGTGTGGACCCAAAGCAGCAGCGCCATGGCCAGGGTCAGCAGCAGATGGGCATTGCGCGCCCCTCGGAAGTGGCGGACCAGGGATCGGGGGCCGCGCTTGAAGAGGGTGACCACCATGCTGAGGGTGACCAGTCCCAGTAGCGCGTACCCGGTCCACTGGCGGGCGAGGTTGTCAGTCCAGAGCTGGCGAACGGGGCTGTCTTCCACGCTGGTGGGTACCGGAAAGGCTGGCAGCAGAGCAAATAGCAACAGGTAGCACAGGGCGGCCAGTCCGGCGAACACGGGGACCTTGGCAACCGGCTCGGTGGAAACGGGAGTGGCGGTAAGTTGCGCCACCAGGGGCCGGCAGCTTCCGCAGACCTGACTGGCGCCGGAAGCCTCGCACAGTTGATCCGCCGTCATCTCGGGGCTGAACGCGGCGCGCACCTGAGCGACGGAGAGCTGGCGGCAGTTGCACAGGATGGCCTGGTCCGGTAACACCGGGTCGACGTGCGGATAAAGCTCGCCGGTGCGGGAGAAACGCCACCGTTGCCAGGGCCAGATCCGGACACTACTGGCGACCGCGTCCTGGATGCGGGCAAATCCCGGCCAGGGGCCGACGCCGCAGGCACCCACCAGGCGACCCCGATACAGCTTGAGCGACCGTTCCCCCTGCGAATCCCGGTAACGAACGCTGCAATCGATCATGCCGGGGCTGTATTCATTGACACTACCGGCGCTGTGTACCGACACCCGGTTAACCTTGAGGGTGCTGGCGAGCAGTGAACCGGTGTAGCGGGCTGCCTGGCCAGTCAGGTAAAGGGCAAGCGCAGCGGCCTGTTCCAGGCCGGGAGCCACCAGGCCATAGATCTCACCCCGGTGCTCGGCGCATTCGCCGATGGCATAAATGTCCGGCACGGAGGTTTGGAGGTGATCGTCCACCCGTATGCCCCGTCCTACCGATAGGCCGGCTTTTCGGGCGAGCTCTACATTGGGTCGAATGCCGGTGGCGAACACCAGGGTGTCGCAGGGAATGGTGTCGCCATTGCGCAGCCGAACCGATTCCACTCGCTCGTTTCCTTCGATCCGGGTGACTGCGGTTTGGATCAGGATGGTCAGGTCCTTGTTCCGCAGCCGGGATTCCAGGTTACCAGCGGTGCGGTGGTCCAACTGGCGGTTCATCAGATAGGGGGCGTGATGGATCAGCGTGACACGGGTGCCATAGCGTTGCATGCCCCGTGCGGCCTCCAGGCCGAGTAAACCGCCGCCAATCACAACGCAATGCCGGCTGCGTACGTGTCGGGAGCGCAGGTGTTCAGCGTCCCGCAGATTGCGAAGGGTATACACACCGGCCAGTGACCGTCCGGGGATCCCTGGCACATGGGGGTTCGAGCCCAGGGCAAGCACGAGTTTGGCGTACCGATAGCGATAGCCCAGGTGATCGATCACCTCCCGGCGGCCGGTGTCGATGGCGGTGATGTCGGTACCGGACCGGCAGGTTACCGATGAGCCTTCAGGCAGGGGCGTGACCAAAGTCTCCAGCGCCACTTCGCCCTGTAACAGGCTGGACAGCGCCACCCGGTTGTAGGGCTGGCTTTCCTCCCGCCCGAGTATCACGACGGGGAGCCGGGGCGCCCGTCGTTGCAGCTCGTTCAGCAGGTGTACCCCCACGGGGCCGTTGCCAACGATGACAATGGGGTCTGTGGTGGAGTCTGCCGACAGTGACAGTGAGGCTGCCGGTAAAGGGGTCTCTTGGCCCATATCCCGCTATGATCCTGCTAGAAAGAAAAAAGGGCCCATCCCCTTGCGGAGTGGACCCTGTTGTCCAAAACGAATCAGTTTTCCGGTTCTTGGGGGCGCGTCTCGCCCGCATCGAGGAGTCTGTGGTCATCAGATGGCCATCGTTGGCCTTGGTCAGGGCTGCTGCAGAGGTTGGGCCAGCTCCAGAAAAAGTCTTTTAAAACAGTGGTAAAAGAGAGTGAAGAGGGAGTCCGGGTGGGGAGGTTTATGACGGGGTATGGGGCAGGCGGCGCTGTCCGTGCGCCGCTTTAAGGCAGGGTAGGTCGGTCAGCCGTTCGTCAGTTTCCGCAGCCGCTGGATCAGCGAGGACGTATCCCAGCGGTTCCCGCCCATGGCCTGAACGTCGTTGTAGAACTGATCAACCAGCGCGGTCACCGGGATGGAGGCGCCGTTCTTACGGGCTTCTTCCAGGCAAATCGCCAGATCCTTGCGCATCCAGTCGACGGCAAACCCGTGATTGAACTCGCCGGCCAGCATAGTGGCGGAGCGGTTATCCATCTGCCAGGACTGGGCGGCGCCCTTGGAAATCACCTCGACGACCTTGGCAACGTCCAGCTCCGCCTGCTCGGCGAAGTGGAGTGCTTCGGACAAGCCCTGAACGAGGCCGGCAATGGCGATCTGGTTGACCATTTTGGTTTTCTGGCCGGCACCGGCCGGTCCCATCAGGTTCAGTGCCTTGGCGTAGCACCGCAGGGCCGGCTGGGCCTTGGCAAAGGCGTCGGCATCGCCGCCGCACATAATGGTGAGCTGGCCGTTCTCGGCACCCTGCTGGCCGCCGGATACCGGCGCGTCGAGAAACGCCTGCTGGCGTCGCGCAGCGGATTCGCAGAGGCGTTCGGCCACCCTGGCGGAGGCGGTGGTGTGATCCACCAGAATCGCCCCTTCGGGGGCATTTTCAATGATCCCGATGGCACTCTCGTAGACGTTGATCAAATCCGGGTCGGCGCCGACGCAGGTGAGCACCAGGTCGGCATCCTGAACGGCCTCGGCAATGCTTCTGCTGGCCTTGCCGGTGTAAGTCTTCGCCCATTGTTCGGCCTTGCTGTGGGTACGGTTCCAGACGCTGACATCGTAACCGGCCGTGGCCAGGTGCCCGGCCATGGGGAAGCCCATTACGCCCAATCCGATAAACGCCACCCTTGTTGCCATGCTCTGTCTCCTTAATTGCCGCCGCTGTTCGGTAATTTGTTGTTGGTAGGGGAGTATGATTACAAAGCAAGGGGAAAGAAAAAAGGCCGCTGTTAAGCGGCCTTTTGGGTATTGCGAAGCGTTACTTCTTGGGGTAATCGCGGGTCTCGGAGCCGGTATACAGCTGCCGGGGACGACCGATGCGATAATCGCCGCTGACCATCTCGTTCCAGTGAGAGAACCAGCCGATGGTGCGGGACATGGCGAAGATAACGGTAAACATGGACGTGGGAATGCCCATCGCCTTGAGGATGATGCCGGAGTAGAAGTCGACATTCGGGTACAGCTTGCGCTGCACGAAGTATTCGTCCTCCAGGGCGATTTTTTCGAGGCGCTGTGCAATCTTCAGCAGCGGATCGTTTTCCAGGCCCAGTTCCGCCAATACCTCGTGCGCGGTCTCGCGCATGACTTTCGCCCGCGGGTCGAAGTTCTTGTACACCCGGTGACCAAAGCCCATCAGGCGGAACGGATCGTTCTTGTCCTTGGCCTTGGCGATGAACTCTTCGATGTGGGATTCGTCACCGATTTCAGCCAGCATGTCCAGAACCGCTTCGTTGGCACCGCCGTGAGCCGGGCCCCACAGGGCGGCAATGCCGGAGGCAATGCAGGCGTAAGGGTTGGCGCCGGTAGAACCAGCCAGACGTACGGTGGAGGTGGAAGCGTTCTGTTCGTGGTCGGCGTGGAGGATAAAGATCTTGTCCATGGCCTTGGCCAGAACCGGATTGGGCTTGTAGTCCTCGCACGGGGTGCCGAACATCATGTACAGGAAGTTCTCGGCGTAGGAGAGGTCATTCCGTGGGTACATGAAGGGTTGGCCATTGGCGTACTTGTAACACCAGGCTGCGATGGTTGGCATTTTGGCAACCAGGCGGTGCGCAGTGATTTCACGCTGGTGGGCGTCATTCACATCCATTTGATCGTGGTAGAAGGCAGAAAGGGCGCCTACTACGCCGCACATGATGGCCATCGGGTGAGCGTCACGACGGAAACCGTGGAAGAAGTTGCGCATTTGATCATGCAGCATGGTGTGGTTCTTCACGGTATCGTGGAAGCGCTTGTTCTCTTCCGCGCTGGGCAGTTCCCCGTTCAGCAGCAGATAGCAGACTTCGAGATAGTCTGAGCTTTCCGCCAGTTGCTCAATGGGATAGCCGCGGTGCAGGAGAACGCCGTTTGCGCCATCAATGTAGGTGATCTTGGATTCACAAGCCGCCGTTGACACGAATCCTGGGTCGTAAGTGAAGACGCCTTCCTGAACCAGGCCGCGTACGTCAATAACATCCGGGCCTACAGTGCCTGAATAAACCGGTAGCTCAATGGACTTGTCACCCACCGAAAGCGTTGCTTTCTTGTCGGTCATGGTGCTCTCCTATTTATCAGCATTTTGGGTGCGCGGGAAGGCGCGTATTATGGCAAAACAGGCGGCAAAATATAGGCTGTTGGCTTTTTTTGTCAATGCGCGGGCGAAGAAAAGCTGTAAATTTCGCACTGATAGGGTGGCATTTTGGAGCCCAAGGTTCCTGAATAATCAAAACCATCGATTGTTTCAATTTCTTTTTGGTCTCACCTTATCCCCTGATTTGTGGGGGTTCTACTGTGTTGCGCGTTTGTAATTCGCGGGGTCACTCCTTATAATCCGTACCCCGGAATCGGGGATATACCATTCCACTACGCCTGCAACGACGTCTGCGTGCGGTGGTTTCTCCCTCCTGAGCCAATCGTGTCATGGCTTCGTATCTGCGCGTCAAATGACATGACAAATCCCTACATACCAACCATCCGCACCGGTTATACGGAATCGCGGAGTAAAGAGAGAGTGTGAGAGCGCTGTGAATAGCAAACGACCAGTTAATCTCGATCTCGGCAAGTTTCATTTTCCGCTGCCAGCCATCACGTCCATTCTGCACCGTATCAGCGGCATCATCATTTTTGTTGGTGTTGCGTTTCTGCTGTACGGTCTGGACATTTCCCTTGCCGGGGAAGAAGGCTTCAGTCGAATCAGTGGCTTGCTGGACAGCTTCCTTGCGAAGTTGATCACCTGGGGCATCCTGTCCGCCTTGTTGTACCACCTGGTAGCCGGTATCAAGCACCTGTTGATGGATATGGGTATCGGTGAAGAGCTCGAAAGTGGCCGTCTCGCCGCGAAAGCCACCATTGTGGTTTCCGTCATTCTCATCGTTCTGGCAGGAGTCTGGGTATGGTAAGCAGCGTAACAAACCTCGGTCGCAGCGGCGTTTATGACTGGTTGATCCAGCGTGTGACCGCTTATGTTCTGGCTCTCTACACGATCTTCCTGTTCGGCTTCGTGCTGACCACAGACGTCAATTACGAAACCTGGTCCGCACTGTTTGGCCAGACCTGGTTCCGTATCTTCACCCTGTTGGCACTTCTTTCCATCGGCGCTCACGCCTGGGTAGGGCTGTGGACCGTGACGACTGACTACATCAAGGCGACACTGCTGCGCTTCCTGGTTCAGGCAGCCTGTGGTCTGGTCATGTTTGTCTATGTCGTTTGGGGTGTTCAGATTCTTTGGGGGCTTTAATAGATGGCTAACATCAAAACCATTTCCTACGATGCCATCGTTATCGGTGGCGGCGGTGCCGGCATGCGCGCCGCGCTGCAGTTGACCGAATCCGGCGTCAAGACTGCGTGTATCACAAAAGTTTTCCCGACCCGGTCCCACACCGTTTCCGCCCAGGGCGGCATTACCTGTGCCATTGCCAGTGCGGATCCCAATGACGACTGGCGCTGGCACATGTATGACACCGTCAAGGGCTCCGACTACATCGGTGACCAGGACGCCATTGAGTACATGTGTTCTGTCGGCCCCCAGGCGGTGTTTGAGCTTGAGCACATGGGCCTGCCGTTCTCCCGTACCGAGCAGGGTCGCATCTATCAGCGTCCGTTCGGTGGTCAGTCCAAGGACTACGGTAAAGGTGGTCAGGCTGCCCGTACCTGCGCGGCTGCCGACCGTACCGGTCACGCGCTGCTGCACACCCTGTATCAGGCCAACATCAAGGGCGGTACCACCTTCCTGAACGAATGGTACGCCGTCGATCTGGTCAAGAACGCCAAGAACCAGGTGGTGGGTGTTGTCGCCATTGACATCGAATCCGGTGAAGTGGCCTACATCAAGGCCAAGGCCACCGTTCTGGCCACCGGCGGTGCGGGTCGTATCTATTCCTCCACCACCAACGCCCTGATCAACACCGGTGATGGTATCGGCATGGCGCTGCGTGCCGGTTTCCCGGTGCAGGATATGGAAATGTGGCAGTTCCACCCGACCGGTATTCACGGCGCGGGTGTGCTGGTGACAGAAGGCTGTCGCGGTGAGGGTGGTTACCTGATCAACTCCGAAGGCGAGCGTTTCATGGAGCGCTACGCGCCTAACGCCAAAGACCTGGCAGGTCGTGACGTAGTGGCCCGCTCCATGGTGCTGGAAATCCTGGAAGGCCGCGGTTGTGGTCCCGACAAGGACCACGTACTGCTGAAGTTGGATCACCTGGGTGAGGAAACCCTCAACCTGCGTCTACCGGGTATCTGTGAGCTGTCCAAGACCTTTGCTCACGTTGATCCCGTCAAGGCTCCAGTCCCGGTTGTGCCTACCTGTCATTACATGATGGGCGGTCTGCCGACCAACGTTGGCGGTCAGGTGCTGAGCCAGAACGACAGTGGCGAGGACATCATCGTTGAAGGTCTGTTTGCCTGCGGTGAGGCTGCGTGCGTGTCTGTTCACGGTGCCAACCGACTCGGCGGTAACTCCCTGCTGGATCTGGTGGTGTTTGGTCGTGCCGCCGGTCTGCACATTGAGCAGATGCTGCGTGACGGCTTCGAAATCGACGCCGCCACCGACGAAGAGATCAAGCGTGCGATGGCTCGCCTGGATCGTCTGGACAGCACGGCGGAAGGTGAGGACGTCGCCGAGGTCCGTAAGGATCTGCAGAACTGCATGCAGCTGTACTTCGGTGTATTCCGTGATGGCGAAAGCATGGAGAAAGGTTTGGCCATGCTCAAGGAAATTGGCCAGCGCGTGCGCAACACCAAGCTGACCGATCAAAGCAAGGCCTTCAATACTGCGCGTATTGAAGCGCTGGAGCTGGACAACCTGTACGAAGTTGCCTTCGCGACCGCGGTCTCTGCCATTGAACGTAAGGAAAGTCGTGGTGCCCACGCCCGTAACGACTTCACCGAGCGTGATGATGAAAACTGGCTGAAGCATTCACTTTACTTCCCGCTGGAACAGCGTGTCGGTAAGCGTGATGTTAACTTCGCGCCGAAGACGGTTGATACATTCGAGCCGAAAGTTCGGACGTACTAAGGGGAGATTCAGTCATGTTGGTAAGCATCTATCGTTACAACCCGGAAACCGACAACGCGCCCTACATGCAGGACGTGGAACTGGAGCTTCCGGAAGGCAAGGATCTGATGATCCTTGACGTGCTGGCGCTGCTCAAGGAGAAGGATCCTACCGTAGCCTACCGTCGTTCCTGTCGTGAGGGGGTTTGTGGCTCCGATGGCATGAACATGAACGGTAAAAACGGCCTGGCCTGTATCACCCCGGTTTCCCAGGTGGTGAAGAAAGGCAAGCTGGTGCTGCGTCCGCTCCCTGGTCTGCCGGTCATTCGCGACCTGGTCGTTGATATGAGCCTCTTCTATCAGCAGTACGAGAAGGTTCAGCCTTATCTGGTTAACAACACCCCGGCGCCGGCGATCGAGCGTCTGCAGTCGCCGGAAGATCGGGAAAAGCTGGACGGCCTGTACGAGTGTATTCTCTGCGCATGCTGCTCCACCTCTTGTCCGTCGTTCTGGTGGAACCCGGACAAGTTCATCGGCCCGGCGGGTCTGCTGCAGGCCTACCGGTTCCTGGCGGATAGCCGGGATACAGCGCAAGCGGAGCGTCTGGACAGTCTGGACGACCCGTTCAGCGTGTTCCGGTGCCGCGGCATCATGAACTGTGTCAGCGTATGCCCGAAAGGCCTGAACCCCACAAGGGCAATCGGCCATATTCGCAATATGCTGTTGCAGCGCGCAACTTAAGCGCCCAGTTCATAACTGGTTATACTGTTCTGATGTTGCCTGCTACTCCTGAAGGCCTTGCAAAGGGGCGAGGCCTTCCACCAATGGCCTATGGTCAATGGTCGTAACGGAGTGCACACTACGGAAGCCGTGACGTAGGCTTAAAAGGCCTTGTCACGGTTTTGCTTAGTATAAATACCACGAGGGAACGGAAAACATCCGTGCTACCGGTGGTGGCTACAGTCGATACTGTAAATACGCGTATTGACTGTGCAATACCCCTGGCCGACCATTGGTAGCTCCCCCGCACCAGCCCAAGGTGAGCTATTCGAAATGCACGAAAGCATGATGGAGCAGTTATGGCAGACTTCCCACCTGCAGGGGGGGAATCTTGCCTATGTTGAGCAGCTTTTTGAGACCTACCTGACCGACCCCAATGCCGTTCCTGAAGAGTGGCGAAGTTATTTCGACAAGTTACCCAGTATCGATGGCCATCAGGGCCCCGATATTATTCACTCTTCCATTCGCGAACAGTTCGAGCACATTTCTCGCAACCAGCGCGCCTTGTCCACCGGCGTACCCGCGAGTGCTACCTCCGACGCCGACAAGAAACAGATTCGTGTCCTCCAGCTGATCAATGCGTTCCGCTTTCGTGGGCATCAGCAGGCCAAGCTCGATCCGCTC
>JBFHLR010000004.1:0-51084 GCA_041594735.1 Marinobacter sp. | reverse complement strand
CTGTTGGTATAGGCCGCGGTCCCAACGCTGGTGGCACCATACTGGCAAGGGATGTCACCTATACATTGACGGTAGGCACTGGCAAAGCCCGCCTGCCCCACACAGGACAACAACCGTTGTTGCCGGTTTAATACCAGGACACAACATCGGCTGCCAGACACTTGCTGCTCTGCCAACGAGGCGATCAGGTCCAGGGATTCTGGTAGCGGACGATCCGCCACCAAGGCTTTCAGAATCCGGCTCTTACTGACCACCTCCTCTTTGGCATCGATAAACGGCGCGATGTCCATGCCCGCCAGTAGCAGCGCAGACTGCTGTTGGAACCGTGTTCGGCTGGCGGAAATATCCACGCGCGCCCTGCGGCCGTTGACCGTCGGCAATTCCCACTCCTGGCGTGCGCTGTCACCCCAGGACACCTGAGCCAGCCACTGGCAAAAGCTGTTGCAGGATTTGGCGCCCTCCGGCCAGAGTGCGCTGTCACCAAACCATAACCGGCTGAGGGCATCCACATCGGTAACGCCAATCAACCTGAGGGCTGCTGCATTGGCGTACAGGACACGCTCGCCACGGACATCGAGGACCAGCACCGCCCACAACACATTCCCCAGCACGCCCTCGATTTCCGAAGACTCGAGCTTGAGATCCCGCGCCAGCCGCTCATTCTGCACGCCCAAGAGCACCGAGCTCTGCTGATATCGGTGCACCCTGAGCTGCTGGACCACCAGCAGCAGGCCTATCGTTCCCGCCACGGCGGCGATTATGAATCCATCCAACCTAATCTGCCCTTGCTAACATTTCTGGGATCATGACCCGCGGCCCGCCCTAGTGACTTAAGGAGTCTCTGATTAACTTATTTCGATTGAAATGTCACCGCCTTCGGCGATCACGCTGCCCCGGCCACGACGCTTGGCCTCCAGCAAGTGTTTCTCGGCTCGAGCCAACAGGTCCTGGGCCGCTTCACCTTCACCGTTACCGACAATACCTGCACTCACCGAGATCCCCGCCATGGTCCCAACCTCAAGTTGCCCGATTCTGCCACTTAACGTGTCGGTGACCTTGAGGGCGCCCGGTATGGCGGTTTCCAGCAGCAGCACCATATAGCGATCTCCCGCCAACCGGCCTACCACATCGGATGAACGTACCGACGCCGCAAGCACGGCACCCACCGATCGAATAACCTGATCACCGGCGTCATGACCGTGCTGGTCATTGATTCGACCCAAACCGTCTACGTCCACCAGCACCAATGTAAAACTGGTCTTGTAACGCTTTGCCCGTATGGCCTCGTAGGAGAGCAGTTCAAACATTTTCTGCCGGTTGAACAGCCCGGTCAGTGAATCTTTGTGGAGATTGACGACATCGCCCTCGACAAGCCGATTCCGACTCAACACATCCCGGAACAAGTGAATCAAGCGGTCGATGACGGCCAAGGCATGAAGATTGGCATCCGAGCCTTCCATCACCGTGACGAAGCCTTCCAGGCGCGAGCCAGACTGCAGCGGAAACAGAATGATCGACTCGACTCCAAGTGCCTTATGCCGACTGAAATTGCTCAGCAAATGGCGAAAATGCGCCTGCTCCCGACAGAACCGGTAACTGCCCTCCCGCAACTCGGAAGGTGCCGAACGCTGCAAGCGTTCCCGCAGCGCATTCTCCAGCCAGCCATTGAGTCGATGTTCGGGAATCAGGCGACGATGGGCACCATCCCCCACCGCAGTGATGGAGCGGTAACTATTGGTGTCAGCATCCAGTACCCAAAGGTCCAGTTCCGACGACCGCAGACTGAGGTAGTTTCCAATCCGCTCCAGCGCCCTCGGCAGCATAGCCAACATCTGGGACGGCTCGATTTCCCGAAACTCGTCCGCGAGGCCCCGGGTGAAAGCCTCGTCCGCCGAGGCCTGACGCGCACGGTTAACGGCCTGGGCATTTTCAATCGCCACCTGGGTGAGCGCCTTGAGTTGGTAGAGGTTCTCCGACATGGCCTGGTCGACCCGGGGCAGCTCGGGCCAGAACAGCTCCAGAACAGCCAACACGCGGCCATTAAAATCCAGAATGGGCTCCGCAACCCAGGCCTGGTAGCCCCATCGCTGCAATTGATTCTTGAGTACCCGGGAAATGCGGACGTCAGACTGGATATCATCGCAGATCACCCGCTGCTCGCTGGCCAACGCCACCTGGGTAATGCCATGGGATTCTTTTGCCGACAATGACTCCAACACGCCATCGTCATGACTTCCGTGATGCGCCACTATGGCATGCCGGTGATCCAGCACACAGACACCGCACCGGGCGCCATGAAACAGCGCCTCGCCATGACGGCAAATATCCCGAAGCGTAAATTCCAGTGAATCATGATGGGCCACGCGATCGGTGACCCCTCGATAGAGCTGAAGCCTCTGTTCGCTTTCGGTTTGCCGGCTGCAGTCATCCAGAATGCAGCATACCGGCGCACCCGGTAGCACATTGAAGTAACTGATGCTGATGGAAAACCAGTAACGCTGGCCACCAAACCGGAGCTGGCGCATGGCGGAAATGACCGACGAGCTCCCTGCCAGGTGCTGTTGGACGTAGTCACCGATAAGCGCATCAAAATCAGAGTCGAAATCGCCGGTTCCCGAAGCCAGCTTGCATCGGGAAATGGCGTCCTGCAGGTTCTCGGCTGGGAAGTAGGCCCTGGCTGCCTTATTGGCGAACGACACCTGATGGCTGTGGCGGTCAAAAAGCAGAACCAGGAAGGGGGATTCGTTGAGCACCTCTCGAAGGTCTGCCTGAGCCTGGAACAGGCTTCGTTTGAGGGTCGCGGCCTCATGCAGCGCGTCCATGGCCTTGCGCTGTGATCTACGAAAACGATGACCCAGCCACCACCAGGTTATCATCACCGATATACCGGTGATTCCAATACCCATGAGCAAGATGAGAAACGGCGTGTTAGCATCACCCATAGCTGGTCTGCGTCCTTACGCGGTTGTCAGGGACTCTGTGAACGAGCCTCTGGGCATCAACACCGGCCTCAGCAACTGGCACTCCAAACCCTGTCGTCACCTGCTTGCCCAGGAACTGGCCGCAGCTCTAACCCTTTCCTACCAGGCGCAGTGGCCAGGATCTACCCCAGAGGGCAAAAGTCTCTCACGACGACCAGGCAACAGAACTTTATTACAATTACCGAGATATTGGTCACATTTTATTACTTTTTATAAACCAAACATACACAGCTCAGTCAATTTAACTGATTTTTTCATTTATTAGCCTTCCTTGCCTGTCGCTCCATAGCCATTGCATTCCCTAAGAAGCCTTTGATTAATGATTCCCGCGCGCTCCCCCCCCAATCCGCGAGCGAGCTCCTCCATAGCGCAATAGCAGTCGACGTAGGATACAATGGCGTGAGTGCTATCCATCCGTTCCTGTTGTGCAAGGCCCTTCATGTCCCTAGCTACCGCCCCTTGGCCCCAAACCGGTTTCTCCCGTCGATTTAGTGTTGCACCAATGATGGATTGGACCACCACTCACTACCGCTATCTGGCCCGTATCCTCAGTCGCCGTACCCTGCTGTACACCGAGATGGTCACCACCGGAGCGCTGATCCATGGCGATACCGAGCGCTTCCTCCGCCACGACGAAGCGGAGTATCCGCTGGCGCTGCAACTAGGAGGCAGCGATCCCAGGGAGCTGGCCCACTGCGCAACCCTGGCGGAAAAGTTCGGTTTCGATGAGGTGAATCTGAACGTCGGCTGCCCCAGTGACCGGGTGCAGAACAACATGATCGGCGCCTGCCTGATGGGCTACCCACAAAAAGTGGCGGAAGGTGTTCGGGCCATGCAGGACGCCACCTCGTTGCCGGTCACGGTGAAACATCGCATAGGCATTGATGGCCGGGAGTCCTGGGATGATCTGTGTGAATTCATCGAGACCGTATCCGAGGCCGGTTGCCAGACGTTCATAGTGCATGCCCGTATCGCGATACTCGAAGGTCTGAGCCCGAAAGAGAACCGGGAGATTCCGCCACTGAAGTACGACTGGGTTTATCGTCTGAAAGCGCAGTACCCGCAGCTGGAGATACTCATCAACGGCGGTATCAAAACGTTCCAGGAGTGCCACCATCACCTAGCCCACACCGACGGCGTCATGCTGGGACGGGAGGCTTACCACAACCCATGGCTGTTGGCCGGCGTCGACCCGACGTTCTTTTCCGAGGCAGCTCCTGTCACGTCCCGCCACGACGCATTAAGGACCATGTTCCCCTTCCTGGAAAGGGAGCTGTCGCGCGGCGTGCAGCTGGGCCACATGACCCGTCACCTGCTGGGACTGTTCCACGGCCAGCCTGGCGGTCGTCAATTCCGTCGCCACATTAGCGAAAACGCCCATAAGCCCGGAGCCGGGCTGGACGTCGTGGAACGGGCCATGGCACTGGTGCCGGAAGTTTCTGCCCCCACCCCAGACCCCGAACTGACTCCCTGAAATCTCAGGCTCCTGGGTTACCAAGCGTTCATGGTGCCGTCGCCCAGGCTTTTCGCTTCTTGTTCCTGTCAAATTGGCCGGTTATTGTAGACGTAAAGGCGCGCACGATTGCTGCCCAGAGGAGCCGCCCGTTGGAGGCTCCCCCATAACAATGTTCAGAATGCAGTGTTCAGGATGACAGAACGAATGACCAGCAAACTCGACCAGCTCAAGACCATGACCACCGTGGTTGCCGATACCGGCGACCTGGATGCCATCGCGCACTGGCGCCCTCAGGATGCGACCACCAACCCGTCGCTGCTGCTCAAAGCCGCCGCGGCAGAGCGTTATCGGCCAATGCTGGATGCCGCGGTTGACGATGCGCGCCGCCTAGGCGGCAGTGACAGCGAGCAGCTGACCTATGCGACCGACATGCTGGCGGTGCGCGCCGGTGCCGAGATTCTCAATCTGATTCCTGGCGTGGTCTCTACCGAAGTCGATGCCCGTCTGTCGTTCGACACCAATGCCACCCTGGCTCGCGCCCGCCGGTTGATTGAACTGTACGATCAGCGCGGCGTGGATGTCAGCCGCGTCCTGATCAAGATCGCATCCACCTGGGAAGGCATTCGGGCCGCCGAGCAGCTCGAAAAAGAAGGCATTCACTGCAATCTGACACTGCTCTTCTCCTTCACCCAGGCCGCGGCCTGTGCCGATGCCGGGGCCTTCCTGATCTCACCCTTTGTTGGCCGAATCCTCGACTGGCACCTGGCTAACAGCAACCAGGGCACCTTCGCCGCTGCCGAAGATCCGGGCGTACTGTCCGTTTCGCGAATCTACAATTACTTCAAGGCTCACAACTACAACACCGTTGTGATGGGGGCCAGTTTCCGAAATACCGGCGAGATTGAAATGTTGGCAGGTTGTGACCGGTTGACCATCAGTCCTGCCCTGCTGCAGGAGCTGGCGGAAGACTCCGGCACCCTGACGCGCCAGCTATCGCGCGAAACAGCCCGCAGCGGTGATCGGCCCTTTACCATGACCGAAGCCATGTTCCGCTGGGACTCCAATGAGGATGCCATGGCCACGGAGAAGCTCGCCGACGGCATTCGTCGGTTTGCTGCCGACCAGATTGAACTGGAAAACCGCGTCCGTCGCCTGGCCACGGCCGCCTGAGCATCAGCGACGTCTCACGATGGCTCGCAACGGTAAGCAGATGGGTTAGCATTCGATGATCGACAAGTTGAAACAGTTTTTTGCGTCCACCGCCGCCAGTCACGAGTCGTCTCCCGACCCGCGCCCATTAGCGGTGGCTGCCACTGCCCTGATGGTTCAGGTAGCGCGTGCCGATCGCCAGCAGGACGACCGTGAACTCCAGGCCATGTTGGACAATGCGGTCAAAGCGCACGAAGTCAG
Source organism: Marinobacter sp. (assembly GCA_041594735.1). Taxonomy (GTDB): domain Bacteria; phylum Pseudomonadota; class Gammaproteobacteria; order Pseudomonadales; family Oleiphilaceae; genus Marinobacter. The sequence continues at coordinate 45,237 of JBFHLR010000004.1, read as the reverse complement.
CCCGGAAGAAGCGCGGGACATACTGGACGACGCCCTGGCCCAAGCCGATGACGCAACATCACTGTATGAGTTTACCGGCCTGATCAATGCCCAGCTGGATCAGGCCGCCAAGCAGGCGTTACTGCAAAGCATCTGGCAAGTCGCCTTCGCCGATGGACACATCGACCACTACGAAGAACACCTGATCCGCCGCATGGCCGACCTGCTCCATCTAAACCATCGTGAGTACATCCAGGCCAAGCACAATGCGGAGCAGGCTCACGCAGCACGAGGATAAGGGGGGGGCCGCTATGCTGGCCATTCTTCACCCGGATACGCCGCTCGACAGCGAGGAGTATCGCCAAACCCTGCACTTTCTGGAGAACCTGCCCGGAATCTCGGTACGGGTTCACGAAGTGCAAGGGGCCAAACAGCGACTGACCGAAATCTATCTGCTCGGCGACACCAAGTCCCTGAACCAGGATGACATCGTGGCACTGCCAGCCGTAGAACGGGTCATTCGCATCTCCGATGAATACCGCATCCTGGGGCGCCACCGGGATGATCAGCGACTCAGCGGCTTTACCTATAATGGCGTCACTTTCGACCAGGACAGCCTCAACGTCTTTGCCGGCCTGTGCGCCGTCGATACCCCCGAGCATGTCGAGATCATGATGCAGGCCCTGGAGGCACACGGCCAGCCCTGTACCCGTATGGGCGCCTACAAGCCCCGCACCAACCCCTATTCGTTCCAAGGCCACGGTCAGGGGTGCCTGCCCTGGGTATTTGAAAAGGCCGGCAAGCATGGCATCAAGGTAATCGCCATGGAGATCACCCACGAAAGCCACCTTGAGGAGATCGATACCTGCCTGGAGAAACTCGGTCGCCCTACCGGCGTGATGCTTCAGGTGGGTACTCGCAACACCCAGAATTTCGAGCTGCTGAAGGCGATTGGCCGCCAGAGCAGCTACCCGGTACTGCTCAAACGCGGTTTCGGGATTACCCTCGACGAGTCCCTCAACGCCGCCGAATACCTCGCCAGCGAAGGCAATGCCAATGTGGTGTTCTGCCTCCGGGGTATGAAAACCGAAGCTGGCAACCCTCACCGAAACATGGTGGACTTCGCCCACGTACCGGTGGTAAAACGTCTCACCCGAATGCCGGTGTGCATCGACCCTTCACACTCTGTCGGCAGCCGGGAATGCGCACCGGATGGCATTCTCGACCTGATGCATGTCACCGCCCAGGGGGTCATTGCGGGCGCCAACATGGTACTGGTGGATTTTCACCCGATGCCCGAAAAGGCGCTGGTGGATGGCCCTCAGGCATTGCTGATGGAAGAACTGCCGACGTATCTTGAAGACATACAGCTGTGCCATGAAACCTGGAAGAAACGCCAGGCATTGCACAGCAGGATCCAACTCAACGGCTCAGGTGAGTAACGCGGTATTATGATTGTCTACGGTCATCGCGGCGCCAAGGGAGAGGCGCCAGAAAACACCCTCGCCGGTTTCGAGCACGCCTACCGGCAGGGAATCCGCCATTTCGAGTTTGACCTGGTGCTGTCCAGCGATGGCCTCCCCGTGGTCATTCACGACCTGTGCCTGGAGCGCACCACGGGAACCCCCGGCAAGGTCGCCGATCACACCGCCGAAGAACTCCGACGAATGGACGCACGGCATAATGCCGCCAAGTGGCCGACGCCAACGGGAATCCCATCTCTGGACGACGTGTTGGCCGCCATTCCCGAGTTCAAGCACCTGCAACTCGAGGTCAAAACCGATAAACGCTCACGCCTCAATGTGCTGGCCAATCGACTCACAGAGCTGGTCCAGCGCCATAACCTGTACCAGCGCGTGGTGATCACTTCCGCCGATACCTGGTTGCTTCAGGAAGTCCACCGGCGGGATCGGCGCATCCAGAGTGGCGTGGTCATCGACCGCCGATTCCCCAATCCCATCAGCGTGGCCAAACGGCTGAACTGCAGTTATCTGATCCTGAACTGGAAACTGTGTAGCGAAGCGCTGGTGGCCGAAGCCCATCGCCACGATTTGCACGTGTCGACCTGGACGGTCAATCGTATTCACGACATGGTGGCGTTGGAATCCCAGGGCATTGACAGCATCATCACGGATTTTCCTACCAGTACCCGGATCTTCTTCGACAATCGCACCGGGGCGTTGCCCCATCTACCGGTGCAAGCCGCACCCCAAGGGGACGGTGATACGGAACGGTCGTCGCTATCGGTGAGTGACTGATGCCCGCCCAGTGGGCTATGTAAAAACGCTTGGACTCATAGCGTATTACACAGCCCGCCCTGGAGCGCTCTTATCCTGACGTGGTAACCCCGCGGTGATTCACCGCGGGCCACGGAGGCCCGTTCAGAAGATCCGGTTCAGGCCATTAAGAGCCGCAACCCGGTAGGCTTCGGCCATGGTTGGGTAATTGAACGTGGTGTTAATGAAATAGTCGAGGGAATTGGCCTCACCCGGCTGGTTCATGATGGCCTGACCGATGTGCACGATCTCGGCCGCCTGGTCCCCAAAACAGTGAATACCCAAGATCTCCCGGCTTTCGCGATGGAACAGAATCTTCAGCATGCCGACGGCTTCGCCGGTGATCTGCGCCCTGGCCAGATCCTTGAAGAACGCCTGCCCCACTTCGTAAGGCACCTTTGCCTCAGTCAATTCCCGCTCGGTCTTGCCCACCGAGCTGATTTCAGGAATGGTGTAGATCCCGGTAGGCACATCCGATACGAACCGGAAATACTGGTCGTGTACGATGTCCGAGGCCGCTGACCGGCCCTGATCATAGGCCGCACTCGCCAGACTGGGCCAGCCAATCACGTCCCCTGCGGCATAGATGTGGGGCACCTCGGTGCGGTAATGCTCGTCAACCGTCAGCTGGCCCCGGCCATTGGCTTCCAGGCCGACATTCTCCAGGCCCAGCTTATCGGTGTTCCCGGTACGGCCGTTACACCACAAGAACGCATCGGCACGGATTTTCTTGCCCGACTGCAACGACAGCACAACGCCATGATCATCGCCTTCCACCGATTCATACTGCTCATTGTGACGAACCAGCACGCCGTTATTGCGCAGGTGGTAACTGAGCGCATCCGATATTTCGTCGTCCAGGAACGTCAACAGCCGGCTGCCTGGATTGATCAGGTCCACCTTGACCCCCAACCCGGCAAAGATCGAGGCGTACTCCGAACCGATAACGCCGGCACCGTAGATGATCAGGGTTCGGGGGGTATGGGAAAGATTGAGAATGGTGTCGCTGTTATAGATGCGGCGGTGACGGAAGTTTACGTCGGGCGGCAGATAGGGCCGCGACCCCGTGGCGATAACAAAGCTCTCTGCGTGGAGAATGTCGCCACTCTGGCCACCCCGTACCTCAATCCGGTTGGCATCGAGAAAGCGCGCCTTGCCATTGATCAGATCGATCTTGTTACGGGCATAGAACTGGGTGCGCAGTTTAACCTGCTTGCCAATCACCCTCTGGGCACTCTGCAACACCCGGGGAAAGGAGAACCAGCGCGGCTCGCCGATGTCCCGGAACATCTGATTGGTGTTGAAGGTGATGATCTGCTTGACGGAATGCCGAAGCGCCTTGGATGGAATGGTGCCCCAATGGGTACAGTTGCCACCCACCGTCGGCTTGTCTTCTATGATTGCGACCCGTTTGCCATTCTTCGCCGCATTCATCGCCGCGCCCTCCCCGGAAGGGCCCGCGCCGATAACGACGACGTCGTAATGATGCTCTGCCATGCTTGCAGTTACTCCCTATCTACATCGTTTCCCAGGCCAGCACCGAATACACCTTGTGTGTTGGTTTCTCCCGGCGGATTGCAGCGCGCCGGGGAGCTATTCGGCCTTGTACCAATTATTGTTTGGTCTTGCTTGCATCATAGGCCAAGGCTTCGGCGGTCTTGCCTTCACTGGCCAGGCGATCGTTTTCTTCCTTGCACTTTTTGGTGTTGCCACCACAGATGTCACAGGCGCCATCAATGCCCAGCGCGCCAATGCCCCCGCACGTGCCGCTGATGGGCTTGCGCCCGAGAATTACCCCGATGGACATCGCCAGCAGCAAGACACCAACGATGACAAAAACCAGCACAAACGTACCCATTGTCTTACCCTCTCAGCCCCGTCACTCCACCAGATAGGCGGAAAATGCCGGGGTAAAATGTGATTCGAAACCTTCTTCCCCGCGAATGATAAAGTAAGCGGCAATATTCTTACGCACTGCCAGTTCGCGGGCTTTCTGATAACCCATGACATTAAAGGCAGTCGCTATCCCATCTGCCAGCATACAGTTTTCTGCGATAACCGTCACAGACGCCAGGTTATGGCTGATGGGCTGACCTGTAAGCGGGTCAATGGTATGGGAATAGCGCTTGCCATTGGCTTCGTAATAATTGCGATAATCGCCGGAGGTCGCCATGCCATGGCGTTCCAGGGCAACAACCCGGTTGATCATTCGGCGCTCAGACACCGGTTCCTCGATGGCCAACCGCCAGGCATCGCCACCCGGCTTACGGCCCTGAACCCGAACCTCGCCCCCGATTTCCACCAGAAACGCAGACACGCCCTGCTCCGTCAGGTAGCGGGCTACCGCATCTACGCCATAGCCTTTGGCGATGGCCGAAAGATCCAGATATTGCGAGCGGCGTGTGCGCAGCGCCGGCGGTGCCTCCTGCAGTTCAATATTTCGGTAGCCGATCTGAGCCAGGCGTTGGGCCAGAACTTCCGGCTCAGGCACCGTCTCCGGGCGAGCCTCGGGACCGAAGCCCCACAGGTTGACCACTGGACCAACGGTGATATCGAAGGCACCCCCACTGAACTCGGAAATCTGACGCGACGCGGCCAACACCGTGTGCAAGTCCGTAGAAATGGGATGCCAGGCCTGCTGGTTCGAGGCGCGGTTGAACGTCGACAGTTCCGAATCGCTCCGCCAGGTGGACATGGAAGCGTCTACTTGCGCCAGTACCTCCACGATGCCCTGACCCAGATTCTCCAGACGCTCGGGGTCTTCGGTCAATACGACGTTGATATGGTAAGCCGTGCCAAAAACAGGGCCTGATAGCTCCCAGATTGCGGGCTCGTCCTGAAACGAACAACCCGCCAGGGCCGCGAGTGCCAGCGTCAGAACGACGCTGGCAAACACACCCCTGACGGGCCGGATCATGCGGAATGTCATGAGGCTTGCTTAACCCCCAAAGTCATCCAGCATGATGTTCTCGTCCTCGACACCAAGATCCTTCAACATCTTGATGACAGACGCATTCATGATTGGAGGCCCACACATGTAGAACTCACAATCTTCAGGAGCCGGATGGTCCTTCAGATAGTTTTCATACAACACGTTGTGAATAAAACCGGTGTAGCCGGTCCAATTGTCTTCGGGCAATGCGTCTGACAGCGCAACGTGCCACTGGAAGTTATCGTTCTCAGAGGCCAGGCCGTCGAAATCTTCGACGTAGAACATCTCGCGCACGCTACGCGCACCGTACCAGAACGAAATCTTCCGGTCGGAGTTCAAACGCTTGAGCTGATCGAAGATGTGCGAACGCATGGGCGCCATACCGGCACCACCACCAATGAACACCATCTCGGCATCGGTTTTCTTGGCGAAGAACTCACCAAACGGCCCCATTACCGTCACCTTGTCACCCGGCTTCAGGTTGAACACGAAGCTGGACATGATGCCCGGCGGGTGCTCGGTGCCAGGAGGCGGTGTGGCAATCCGGATATTGAACTTGAGAACCCCCTTCTCTTCCGGATAGTTGGCCATGGAGTAGGCGCGGATAGTTTCTTCCTTGTTGATCGCCTTGTAACGCCAGATGTCGTGCTTGTCCCAGTCCTCGTGGAACTCCTCTTCGATGACGAAATCCTTGAAGTTGATTTCGTACGGAGGACACTCCAGCTGGACGTAGCCGCCGGCACGGAAGTCCACTTCCTCGCCCTCGGGCAGCTTCAGCACCAGTTCCTTGATGAAGGTGGCAACGTTGTGGTTGGAGACAACCTCACACTCCCACTTCTTGACGCCAAAGAACTCTTCCGGCACCTCGATTTTCATATTTTGCTTCACCGGAACCTGACAGGAAAGGCGCCAGCCTTCCTTTTCTTCACGGTTGGTGAAGTGGGTCTTTTCGGTGGGCAGCATCGCACCGCCACCTTCCAGAACCTTACACTTACACTGGGCACAGGTACCGCCGCCGCCACAGGCGGAAGACAGGAAGATACCGCTGCCCGCGAGAGTCCCGAGCAGCTTACCGCCCGCTTCGGTGGTCAGCATGTGCTCAGGGTCATCATTAATTTCAATTGTCACATCACCGGTGCTGACCAGCTTCGAGCGTGCCGCCAGGATAATCGCCACAAGCGACAGCACGATAACGGTGAACATGACCACGCCGAGAATAATTTCTGTATTCATGGTCTCGCCTTTTCGTTAAACCGAATCACCGGATTGATTACAGTGAAATACCTGAGAACGACATAAAGCCCAGCGACATCAGACCCACGGTAATGAAGGTGATGCCCAGGCCCCGGAGACCTTCCGGAACGTCGCTGTACTTGAGTTTTTCACGGATACCGGCCAGCGCGACGATCGCCAGTGCCCAGCCCAGGCCTGCGCCAAAGCCGTACACCACACTCTCGCCAAAGGTGTAGTCCCGTTCCACCATGAACAGGGACGCACCCATGATGGCGCAGTTAACGGTAATCAGCGGCAGGAACACCCCCAACGCCGAGTACAGCGCCGGAATGTACTTATCCAGCACCATCTCCATGATCTGCACCATCGCGGCGATAACACCGATATAGGTCAGCAGCCCCAGGAAGCTCAGGTCAATGTTCGGCAGACCCGCCCAGTCCAACGCGCCTTCACGCAGGATGTTGTTGTAGATCAGGTTGTTGACCGGCACGGTCAGGGTCAGCACCACGACAACGGCGATGCCAAGACCGACGGCGGCTTCGATCTTCTTGGAGATGGCCAGGAAGGTACACATCCCCAGGAAGAACGCCAACGCCATGTTTTCAATGAAAACGGCCTTCAGAATCAGACTGATATAATGTTCCATCAGAAGGCCTCCTTGGCTTTGTGGCGAGACATCTTGTAGTCAGGCTCTTCCACCTGCTCCGGCTTCCAGGCGCGCAGGCCCCAGATCGCCAGTCCGATGATGAAGAACGCGCTCGGCGGCAGCAGCAGCAGCCCGTTCGGGATGTACCAACCGCCTTCGTTCACCACTGGCAACAGCGACATTCCGAACAGGGAACCGGCCCCCAGCAGCTCACGGAAGAAAGCCACGAACAACAGCAGCACCGAGTAGCCCAGACCGTTACCGATCCCATCGAGGAAGCTCAGCCAGGGGCCGTTCTTCATCGCAAAGCCTTCGGCGCGGCCCATCACGATGCAGTTGGTGATGATCAGGCCAACGAACACAGACAGCTGCTTACTGATTTCATAGGCGTAAGCCTTGAGTACCTGGTCGACAACGATAACCAGGGACGCAATGATGGTCATCTGCACAATGATCCGGATGCTGTTCGGGATCTGGGTGCGGACCAGAGATACCGCCAGGTTGGAAAAGGCGCATACCGAAATGACCGAAAGGCACATAACGATGGTGACGTTCAGACTGGTGGTGACCGCCAGCGCCGAACAGATACCAAGGATCTGAAGTGCAATCGGGTTGTTACTGAAGATCGGTTCGAGCAGAACCTGCTTGGCTGAAGTATCGGCCATGATCAGACCTCCCCTTGACGCAGTTTTTTCAGGAACGTTGCATAACCGTTATCGCCCATCCAGTAGTTGAGCAGCTGCTCAACACCACGACTGGTCAGTGTGGCTCCGGACAGCGAATCGACTTTGTGTTCCCGGTTTTGATCGTTGGGGTCAACACCACCTTTGACGAGACGAATTTGCGGCTGGATCAGGTCGTCGCCATAGACGCTCTTGCCGACCCACTGCTGTTTCCAGCGCGGGTTGTCGACCTCACCCCCCAGTCCCGGTGTTTCAGCATGGGCGTAGAAACCCAGGCCTTCGATGGTATTGGCGTCACCTTCGAGGGAGACGAATCCGTACAGGGTAGACCACAGGCCATAACCGTGTACCGGCAGCACCACCCGCTGCAACTCGCCGTTCTCGCTCAGGGTGAAGATCTTGGCGATATTCGGGCGACGCTTGATCCCGGCGGGATCTTCACCCGAAGCCAGAGCCTCGGACATGGCAGGATCGGATGCGGCCTTGTACATGTCGTATTTCATGGCATCTTCAACGCCAACCACGCCTGGCTCAACGTAGTTGCCGGTGTTGAGATCGAGCAGACGCACGTCAAAGCGCTGGAACTACTCTTCGATCTCGGCGGCACTGGCGCCAGGGGGCAGCATGCCGGCAGCTGCCAGGATGTTGGATTTGATATCCAGGTTCTGGTTCGTCACCTGGGCAGGCTTGAGCATCACTGCGGCGGTGGATACCACCACGGAACACACGATACACAGGGCCAGCGCTACGATCAGGGTTCTGGAGACAGTTTCCTTGGCTTTAGACACGGGCAAGCCTCCGTTTGATGTTGGCCTGAACCACATAGTGGTCCATCAGCGGAGCGAACAGATTGGCGAACAGAATTGCCAGCATGATGCCTTCCGGGAACGCCGGGTTGATGACGCGAATCAGCACCGTCATCACACCCACGAGAATACCGAAGCACCAGCGGCCGGTATTGGTCATGGCCGCGGAAACCGGGTCCGTCGCCATGAACATCATGCCGAAGGCAAAGCCGCCGATCACCAAATGCCAATGGGCCGGTACGTCGAACATCGGGTTGGTGTCAGAACCCACCGCGTTGAGCAACAGACTCATGGCGATCATGCCGATCAATACCCCGCCCACGATGCGGTAGGAGGCGATCTTCATCACCAGCAGAATCAGGCCGCCAATAAGGACGGCCAGGGTGGAGGTTTCACCCATGGAGCCCTGGATGGTCCCCAGGAACGCGCTCATCCAGCCGATCTGCTGTTCCAGCGCCTCAACACCACCGCTGGCCGCCCAGCTCAGCGCGGTTGCGCCGCTGAAGCCGTCCACCGCATTCCACACGGTGTCGCCGGAAATCTGCGCCGGGTAGGCAAAGTACAGGAAGGCACGACCGGTCAGGGCCGGGTTCAGGAAGTTCTTGCCGGTACCGCCGAACACTTCCTTGCCGATCACCACACCGAAGGTGATACCCAGGGCCACCTGCCACAGGGGAATGGTAGGCGGACAGATCAGCGCGAACAGAACGGAGGTGACAAAGAAACCTTCATTGACTTCGTGACGACGGACCGTGGCGAACAGCACTTCCCAGAAACCACCCACCGCGAAGGTGACGAAGTAGATGGGGATAAAGTAGGCCATGCCGTAAACGAAGTTGTCCCAGATGCTGGCCGCATCGTTACCGGCCAGGGCCTGGATAAAGGCCGTGCGCAATCCGCCGTCGCCCATCAGGGCATCCGGGTTAGTCGCGAGGTAGCTGTTGGCCTGGAAGCCGATGTTCCACATACCAAAGAACATGGCCGGGAAGGTACACAGCCACACGGTGATCATCAGCCGCTTCAGGTCTACTCCGTCACGAACGTGAGCCGTAGTGGAGGTTACCTTGCCAGGACTGTAGAAAATGGTGTCAACGGCTTCGTACAGCGAGTACCAGCGCTCGTACTTGCCGCCTTTTTCAAAATGATGCTCGATGCCATCGAGAAACGTACGAATACCCATATCGTCTTAGCCCTCGATCTCGATTTGGGTCAGATTCTCACGGAGAATCGGACCGTATTCATATTTACCCGGGCACACGAAGGTACACAGAGCCAGATCTTCCTCGTCCAGTTCCAGAACGCCAAGCTTCTGGGCCGTCTCGGTATCACCGACAATAATGGCGCGCAACAGCTGGGTCGGCAGGATATCCAGAGGCATTACCTCTTCATAGGAGCCGACGGGGACCATCGCCCGTTCACTGCCATTGGTGGTGGTGGTGAAGTCGAACTTCTTGCCACCGAACAGCTTGGACAGGTAGATATTGAGGGTGGAGAACTTGTTGGTACCTGGCGACAGCCAGCCCATGAACTCCCGCTTATAACCTTCTTCCAGCACCGACACCTGATTGGCGAAGCGTCCCAGGTAGGCACAGGGGCCGGTGCCACGACGACCACCGAACACGGAGCCGGAGATCAGCCGCACCTCTTCCTCGGCAGTGACCAACTCGCCCTCGGTCAGTTCCACCAGGCTGGCGCCGACACGGGTGCGAATCAGACGGGGCTTGGCGGCTTTCGGGCCGGCCAGGGCAACTACCCGTTCTACCCGCAGCTCACCGGTCTCGAACAGTTCGCCGATATCAATCACGTCCTGGTAGCCGATACTCCAGACGGATTTATGAACGCTGACGGGATCAAGGAAATGGATATGGGTACCAACATTGCCGGCAGGATGAACGCCGTCAAACTGGTGGACTTCCACCTTGTCAGACTGCGGTACCGGCACATTGGAACCCGGCTTGCCGGTCACAAAGACCTTGCCGTTGGTCAGCTTGGCCAGCAGTTTCAAACCCTTCTCGAAGGCCGCAGCGTGTTCGCGAATGATCACGGTGGGATCTGCTGCTAGTGGGTTGGTATCCATCACGGAGACGAAGATGGAATTCGGCGTCGCGTCGATCTCGGGAACCTTGCTATAGGGACGGGTACGAAAAGCCGTCCACAGCCCCGATTGCACCAGATTATCGACAACCTGCTGACGCTCAAGCCCAGCGATCTCGGCATCGCTGAAACGAGCAAAGCTTTCAGCCTCATCACCGTCTATTTCGATGACAATCGACTGGAATACGCGGCGTTCACCCCGGTTAACTTCTTTCACCACACCTGCGGCGGGTGACGTATAACGCACGCCCTCGGTCTTCTTATCCGTAAACAGCAGCGTTCCGCGCTTGACGCGGTCCCCCTCTTTAACAGCCATTGTCGGCTTCATGCCGTTATAGTCAAAACCGATCAATGCCACGTGGCGTACGGGCTTGCCATCGGTAATGGTCTGTTCGGGAGCGCCACTGATGGGAAGATCCAGGCCTTTCTTGATCTTGATCATTAGCCTCGTCCAATCATCAGAAACTTTTCGATGGATTTGCCACGCCTGACCCCTGCGGCTCAGGCTTCTTCCGCGGCTTGCGCCAACCGGTAGAACCAAAGCAGCGGACGCACCGGTGGCATATCAATGCCAGACCTCGTCGCCAGCAGGAACTGAAAAGATTTCTGTGTCAGACGTACCCAAAATCGCGCCAATTATAGAGACTCGGCGACGGCTTTTCCACCGGAACCACTCCGACTTTGCACCTAAAGCGCCAACGGGTTAAGTCGTCCTGGCTTAATGAGCTGCCGCCAAATAAGAAAACCCCCGATGACCGGAGTCAGCGGGGGTTTTCGAGATCGACAATCGGCCTCTCAGAACAGGCCAAGCAACCCTCAGCGTGCGCGCTTGGGGAATACCGGATAGGTCACGCCGGCCATCTGATTAACGACGCGGACAACCTGGGCGCTGTAGCCAAACTCGTTGTCGTACCACACGTACAGGATCAGTCGCTTGCCGCCTGCGATGGTCGCCTGAGCATCAACGACGCCGGCGTGACGGGAGCCCACAAAGTCGGTGGACACCACTTCCGGAGAGTTAACAAAGTCGATCTGCTTCTGCAGCTCGGAATGCAGCGCCATTTCACGCAGGTACTCGTTAACGCTCTCGACCGTCACGCCCTTCTGGAGGTTGAGATTGAGGATGGCCATGGACACGTTCGGAGTCGGAACACGGATGGCGTTACCGGTCAACTTGCCCTTCAGCTCCGGCAGCGCCTTGGCCACGGCCTTGGCGGCACCGGTTTCAGTGATAACCATGTTGAGCGGCGCGGAACGACCACGACGACTGCCCTTGTGGTAGTTGTCGATCAGGTTCTGGTCGTTGGTGTAGGAGTGAACGGTCTCAACGTGACCATCTTCGATGCCGAACTCGTCGTGGATCGCCTTCAGAACCGGCGTGATGGCATTGGTGGTACAGGAGGCCGCAGACAGGATCTTGTCGTCTTCGGTGATCCAGTCGTTGTTGATGCCATACACGATGTTCTTGATGTCGCCCTTGCCCGGCGCCGTCAGGATAACCCGGCTGACACCCTTGGACTTGAGGTGCAGGCCCAGGCCTTCCTCATCGCGCCACTTACCGGTGTTGTCAATGACGATGGCGTTGTCGATGCCGTACTCGGTGTAATCCACCTTGTCCGGGCCGTCGGAGTAGATCACCTTGACGAAGTTGCCGTTGGCGACGATGGCGGAGTTCTCTTCATCGATGGAGATGGTGCCATTAAAAGGACCATGGACCGAGTCACGACGCAACAGACTGGCACGCTTCTCGAGATCGTTTTCGGCACCGCCCTGACGCACCACGATGGCCCGCAGGCGCAGATTGTTACCGCCACCGGCCTTCTCGATCAGGATGCGGGCCAGCAGGCGACCGATACGGCCAAAGCCGTACAGGACCACATCCTTGGTGCCATTTTCGGCATTTTCCTGGGACTGAGCGCTGTACTGACCAACCACCGGGGCAATTTCACGCTTCAGGAACTCTTCCACAGACTCGGAACCACCTTCGGCGCGATACTTGACCGCCAGCTTGCCGATATCGATGTGGGCACAACCCAGCTCCAGGCCATCCAGCGCTTCGAGGATGGGCAGGGTGTCGTGAACAGACAGCTCACTGTCTTCGACCTGGCGAACGTACCGGTGAGCACGAAGGATACCGATGACTGACTGGTTGATGATGGCGCGACCGTATACGGAAGTGACCACATTGTTCTTGCGGTACAGGCGACCGATCAGGGGGATCATCGCCTCGGCGGTGGATTCCCTTTCCGTCCAGTTAGACAGGTGCTGGTTAATCTGTTCGTGACTCACGCTTAAACCTCTGCAGTTAGCACTTGGGAGCTTCAGGAGTTATTCAGAGGCTCCTGGAAATTGGGGGCACATTATCCAATGGAATGGAGCCCAGCGCAAATGGCCGCCGGTCCGGGCCTTCTGAAACTTTTGGGCCACATCCAAAGCCGCCACGCCCTCACCGCAAGACTGCCACCTCCCCCGGCCATGACAGCGTCACCCACGGCCGGTAGAATAGCTGGCCTTTTCGGATGTTGAGAACCGGCCGGCAGGAGCACCCCGATAGCCATGACACAAGGCGCACACCCCCGATCTAGCGAAGGCCGTTTGGTGGCCCCCGAGTTTCCAACCCAAGCGGCGGATCACCGCCTCTGGACAGGCCTTGCAGGCAGCCGCTGCGCACTGGCCATCTGCGAAAGCGCCCGGGAACACCGGGGCCTTACCCTGGTGATCACCCGCACCACCGACGAAGCACAGACGCTGGAACAGGCCATCCGCTTTTTCCTCGGACTCGGCTTCGAGGATGAGCTGACGGCGGTCGCGGACAACGGCCTGGAACTGCTCGCCCTGCCGGACTGGGAAACCCTGCCCTACGACCAGTTTTCACCCCACCAGGACATCACCTCACGACGGATTCGGACCCTGCACCGACTGCCGGCCACCCGCCATGGCATTTTGGTGGTACCGGCGCGCACGCTGATGCACCGGCTCGCGCCGGCCAATTACCTGCAGGGCAACACCCTGCTGCTGGAAGTCGGCCAGACCCTGGATATCGATGCCTGGCGTCTCGCCCTTGAGGCCGCCGGCTACCGTCACGCCGAAAACGTCTACGAACATGGCGACTACGCCGTTCGCGGCGCGATTCTGGACATCTACCCCATGGGCGCCAACCTGCCCTACCGGATAGACCTGTTCGATAACGAGATCGAGACCCTGCGAACCTTTGACCCGGAAACCCAACGCTCCATCGACCGCATCGAGCGCATCGAACTGTTACCCGCGAACGAGTTTCCGTGGCACAAACAGGCACGATCCGGTTTCCGCAACCGCTGGTTCGAGCAGTTCCCCCACGGCGACAAAGATGCCCCCATTTACCAGGACGTGACCCAGGGCATCACCCCGCCAGGCATTGAGTACTACCTGCCACTGTTTTTCGACCAAACCGCCACTCTCTTCGACTACCTGCCACCGCAGACCCGGGTGTTTACCGCCGATGGGCTCAACGAGGCGATCGAACAGTTTCAGCACGACACCCTTGCCCGCTATGAGGATCGCCGGCACGATCGGCTACGCCCCATCCTGCCGCCCGCTGAGCTGTTCCTGCGCACCGAGGAGCTGTTTGCAGCCCTCAAGGCCTACCCCCGAGTGACTACCAAGGCCGAACCGACGGCACAGGCCAGCGCCCAGGCGGAACGCTGCGCCTGCGAAGCCCTGCCCAACGTCGCCATGGACGGCCGCAGCAGCGACCCGGCCGCCCGCCTCAAGCGTTTCGTGACGGAGTTTGAGGGCCGCATCCTGATCTGCGCGGAATCCTCGGGGCGACGGGAGGCACTAATCGAAAATCTCAATGAGTACGGCCTCCAGCCGCTGACGCTGGCCGACTGGCAGACGTTCCGTGACGGCGCCGACGCCCTGGCGATTACCGTCGCACCGATGGAAGACGGCCTGCTCCTCCCTGACCAGGGCCTGGCGGTGATTACCGAAGCGGCGCTGTTCGGCGAACGGGTGCTGCAGCGACGACGCCGGGAAAAGCCCACCGACATCGACGACGCCGGTTATCGCGACCTGTCCGAGCTCCGCATTGGCGCGCCGGTGGTGCACATCGATCACGGCGTCGGCCGATATCAGGGCCTGGAAACCATCCACGTCGACGGCGATGCCACCGAATTTCTGATGCTGGAGTACGCCGGCGGCTCCAAGCTCTATGTTCCTGTCGCCAGCCTTCACCTGATTTCCCGCTACAGTGGCGCCGACACCGAGCACGCGCCGCTGCACAAGCTCGGCACCGAACGCTGGAGCCAGGCCAAGCAGAAAGCCCTGGAAAAAATCCGGGACACCGCGGCGGAACTGCTGGATGTCTACGCCCGCCGCGAAGCCCGCAAAGGGGTTTCCTTCGAGCACCCCGCCGAGGCCTATCGCGCGTTTGCCGCCGGCTTTCCGTTCGAGGAAACCGCCGACCAGCAGGCTGCCATCGAAGCGGTGATCGCCGATATGACCAACGAACGCCCCATGGACCGCCTGGTGTGCGGTGACGTCGGCTTCGGCAAGACCGAAGTTGCCATGCGGGCAGCCTTCATTGCCACCCACTCGGGCAAACAGGTCGCGGTGCTGGTTCCCACCACGCTGCTGGCCCAGCAGCATTACGAGTCGTTCCGCGACCGCTTCGTCGACACCCCGGTCAACGTGGAATTGCTGAGCCGTTTTCGCACCGGCACCCAGACCAACAAGACCCTTGCCAACGTCGAGGCCGGGACTGCCGACATCATCATCGGCACCCACAAGCTGCTGCAGGGGGACATCCGCTTCAAGAACCTGGGGCTGGTAATCATTGACGAGGAACACCGGTTCGGGGTGCAGCAAAAAGAAAAACTGAAAACGCTACGGGCCGAAGTGGACATGCTCAACCTCACCGCCACCCCCATTCCACGCACCCTGAACATGGCCATGGGTCATCTGCGAGATCTGTCCATCATCGCCACCCCCCCTGCCCGGCGACTGTCGGTGAAAACCTTTGTCCGCCAGCGGGACGACGCCATGGTGAAGGAAGCCATCCTGCGGGAGATACTGCGTGGCGGGCAGGTCTATTTCCTGCACAACGAAGTGAACACCATTCAGAAAGTGGCGGAAGACCTGCGCCTGCTGATACCCGAAGCCCGTGTGGGCATCGCCCACGGCCAGATGCGGGAGCGGGAGCTGGAACAGGTGATGTCCGATTTCTACCACAAGCGGTTTAACGTCCTGGTGTGCACCACCATCATCGAAACCGGCATCGACATCCCCAGCGCCAACACCATCATTATCGAGCGCGCCGACAAATTTGGCCTGGCCCAGCTGCATCAGCTCCGGGGTCGCGTTGGCCGCTCCCACCACCAGGCCTACGCCTACCTGCTCACGCCTCCGCCAAAATCCATCAGCGGCGACGCCCGCAAGCGCCTGGAAGCGATCTCCGAAGCCCAGGACCTGGGTGCAGGTTTCATGCTCGCCACCCACGACCTGGAAATTCGCGGTGCCGGCGAACTGCTGGGTGAGGAGCAAAGCGGCCAGATTGAAAGTATCGGCTTCACACTTTACATGCAGCTGCTGGACGAGGCCGTCAAGGCCATCCGGGAAGGCCGAACCCCCAACGCGGAACTGCCCCTGAGTCACGGCACCGAAATCAACCTGCGCATTCCGGCACTGATCCCGGACGATTACCTGCCGGACGTGCATAACCGGCTGCTGCTGTACAAGCGCATCGCCAGCGTGACCACCAACGAGGCATTAAAAGATCTTCAGGTGGAAATGATTGATCGCTTTGGGTTGCTGCCCGTGCCCGCCAAAAATCTGGTTCGACAAACGGAACTCCGCTTGCAGGCAGACGCGTTGGGGATCAGCAAAATCGATGCTGGCAAGGAATGGGTACGCCTGGAATTCGGCGCAACCACGCCGGTGGATCCCCTGGTGCTGGTTAAAAAAGTGCAACAGTCACCCGACCGTTTCCGACTCGAGGGTGCCAGTTGCTTTGCGTTCCGGCTGAAGAACAGTACAACCGATGATAAACTCTCTGGCGTTTCGGAGATGCTCAGCCAGCTGGCGCCCCAATAACGTCGCCCAGGCTAAAGGAGCCTCTGAATAACTCCGGATCATCTCGGGCATTCAGAGGCCCCTAACTACCATTAATGGATGGAGAACTTCAGTGCGACTGATCGCTCACCCGCTTGTCCGCCCCCTACTGACGGCTGCAGCTGCCGTGCTTTTGGCGCCACAGGCACTCGCCCAGGAGCCCCAGCAGGTTCAGGCCGATAACGCCTACCGGGCTGAAATCGTGCTGCTGGAAAGGCTTGTTGATCCAGCCCAGGTGACCGAGCGCATGGCCAGCCGAGCGGTGGAATTGACACCGGAGTTGCCCGACAAACTGCTGGTGAAGGATTACACTGGCAACTCTCAGACCACGCTGAACCTGGTGGCGCCCAATGAAATGCGACTGGGTTCCGCCGCCAACCGGTTGGTTAACAGCGGCCGCTACCGGGTGCTGATGACTGCGGGCTGGTATCAGGCCTTCCCGCCCAATTACGAAGGCCAGCCCCTGCAAGTTGCCCTCGGTGACTGGCTAGAGGAAGCCGGCCACCGGGAAATTGAAGGCACCATCACCATTGATCGCCAACGCTTCCTGCATGTAAACGTGGCCCTGAATCACTGGCAGCCGGCACCAGCACCCGAACCGGCCGTAGCCGCCTCACCCAACCTCGACACCGACATGCCTGCGGACGGCTCGGTCGCTGCCATGGCCCAAGGTGGCGATATCGAGGACACCGTCGCGACGACACCCAAAGCCGAACTGCTGACGTGGATACGGGAAACCCGGCGCATGCGCAGCGAGGAAATCCACTTCCTGGATTCCCCCACCATTGGCATCCTGGTGTTTTTCCGGAAAATTGAGAGCTAGGACGCGGCTAGATAACTCTGAGTCAGCAGCTCTTAAATCCGTAGCTCTGAATCAGCAACCCTGAATTGACTCGGCGCGCCTTGCGGGGCGCTAGAGCCTCCCCAGCGCGACCACCGAATCCTCCAGAATCCGCTTGACCCCAGACATGCCCTGGTCGATCGCCGCTTCAATCTCTTCCATGGTGATGATGTGGTCGGTTTTGCCCGCCGCCCAGTTCACCACCAGGGCCAAGCAAACGTAATTCATTTTCAACTCCGTCGCCAGGACCGCCTCCGGCATTCCGGTCATGCCCACCAAATCACAGCCATCCCGTTCCAGCCGCCGGATCTCTGCGGCGGTTTCCAGACGCGGCCCCTGGGTAGCCGCGTAAACACCAAATTCCGAACAGCCGATGCCGGCGGCCCGGGCTTTTGCTATCAGAATCTCCCGCGCCCTCGGGGTGTAGGGGTGAGTGAAGTCGATGTGGGTGGTGGACTCCAGCTCACCCTCAAAGTAGGTACTGGGGCGCCCCCAGGTGTAATCAATCAACTGATCAGGCACCACCACCCGGGCCGGCCCCATTTCCGAATGAATACCACCCACCGCATTAACGCCTACCACGGTCTCCACACCCGCTTCCCTGAGCGCCCACAGGTTGGCGCGGTAATTCACCTGATGTGGAGGAATCCGGTGCGGATCGCCATGACGGGCCAGGAACACCACATCCTGGCCGTCGAGCTTGCCAAACACCAGGGGCGCCGAGGGTTCACCCCAGGGCGTATCCACCTCCCTCTCACCGGAAATGGACAGTCCGCTGAGCTGGGTCAGGCCGGTTCCCCCGATAATGCCGACCCGGCATGGACTGGCGGAATTCGATACGGTCATGATACGCGGCCTCCTTCGGCCTGTTGGGCGGCCACGGCACCTTCTGCCATTCCGCCGTCAGCGGCGGCAAAACGGAGGGCGTCCGGCAGATGCAGGGTACGCGTCGGGAAGGCGACTTCGGCACCGTGACTCTCAATGATCTGGCTGATTTTCAGCAACACGTCCTGCTTGATGGCGTGGAACTTTACCCACTCCGTGGTCTTGGTGAAGGTATAGATCATGATATCCAGCGACGACGCATTGAAGGCGAGGAAGTTTACGATCAAGGTCTGACGGGTATCAATCTCGTCGTGATGTTCCAGCATGGAGCGAATTTCCGATACGATCGGCACCATCTGGCTCACATCGGCGTAGCGGATACCCACGGTCTCCGAAATCCGCCGATTACTCATGCGGGACGGGTTCTCCACCGCAATGGTGGTGAACGCCGCGTTCGGCACATACAGCGGGCGCTTGTCGAAGGTACGAATGGTGGTCAACCGCCATCCTATCTGCTCCACGGTACCTTCGATGTTGCGGTCTGGAGAACGAATCCAGTCTCCCACCTTGAAGGGGCGATCCAGCTGAATGATGAAGCCGCCAAAAAAGTTGGCGAGCAGATCCTTTGCGGCAAAGCCAATGGCGATACCACCAACGCCGCCGAACGCCAGGACACCGGAGATGCTGTAGCCAAGCGACTGCATCACGATCAGCGCTGCCGTGATGATCACCACCGCCCTGAGCAGCTTGCTGATGGTGGTGAGCGTGGTGTAATCCATCGGGCGTTGCACCCGTTCCGGCGACGCCAGCATGAGTTCGCCCTGCCGGATCAATCCCAGCAGCGTCCAGACCAGCAACCAGATAAAACCCAGGCTTAACAGGCTATCATTTGCCGTAAAGATCTCGGCTTGCGAGTAGTGATAGGCCAACTCCGCCGACCAGTAAATGCCCTGCAACCAGACGAAGCCGACCGCCGGTTTGCGAACTGCGTGCAGGAAGGCGTCATCCCACAGATTGCGGGTGGCCGAAAAGCGCCGCTCCATAAGCAGAATGATCTTGCTGACCATATAGGCCGCCACCGCCGTTAACAGGACCATGGCAAACACCGCCAGAGTCACCCGCCAGGTGCCAGACAATGCCTGCCAACTGTCCACCCACTGGACCATCATTCCTGGAACGTCTTCTTCCATCACGTCGCTTTTCCTTCAGAGTAATTCTTAATCGGGCCAGACACTGGGCCTGGCGCAGCAAGCACCGGCCGAAAGCTATTGGGTCGACAATTATTGGATCAACACCGGCGTACCGGGCGCTACCCGTGGGAACAGCCGCACCAGATCCTCGTTACGCATGCGCACGCAGCCGTGGGAGCGCGGCAGGCCCATGGGCTCGCTATCCGGCGTGCCGTGAATGTATATGAAGCGCCTGAAACTATCGACCCCAGGACCGCGATTCCGTCCCCACTCCCGGCCGCAGAGCCAGAGAATCCGGGTGAGGATCCAGTCCCGCTCGGGAAACCGTGCCGCCAACTGCGCTGAGTAGATCTCGCCGGTTGGCCGACGAGCGGTGAAAACCGCATTGATCGGTTGGCCAGCGCCAATACAGGCCCGCACGTAATGCACGCCCCGGGGCGTGCAGCCGGAATCCTGCCGTTCGCCGGCGCCGTTAAGGGCGGTGGAGATGGGATAGACGGCTGCAGGTCTGTCGGCGACTTCAAACAGCGTCAGGGTCTGGGCGCCTAAATCTATT
Organism: Marinobacter sp.; assembly: GCA_041594735.1. Classification (GTDB taxonomy): domain Bacteria; phylum Pseudomonadota; class Gammaproteobacteria; order Pseudomonadales; family Oleiphilaceae; genus Marinobacter. The sequence goes on along the minus strand of JBFHLR010000004.1, from coordinate 25,086 downwards.
TCTATGCGCGGAAAGGTAGCTGCTGCCACTTTGATTGCTCGCTGGGTTATCTTTTCTGAGAATTCCAGAATTGATCTGGAGTGATCCAGAGGCTCCCAAGCGAGCGTAACCGACAGCCGGGGAATCAGGCAACTGAAGGTTTTGAAATGAGTATTGGCACCGCTGCTTCGGCCTGTAAACCGGCGGCGAGGAACGGCACCAGACGGGCCGCGATCTCCTGCACAGTGGTTTCAACACCCAGCTTGTTTTGCAGGATGTCCCGCAAGGCGTCACTGCTGGACATGGTAAACGCGGTGGCGCCCAGCATGAACTGGATGCGCCAGTATCGATCCACCGCCGACAGCTGGGGCGTGGCGTCTTTGAGCAGCGCCATGAAACGGCCAAAGGTCTGACTGTACTCCTGCTCGAGGAATTTCCGCAGGTGGCCCTGGGATTGGGTGTAGGCCAGCCCCAGAAGCCGCATAAAGATGGAGATACCCTGCTCATTGCGTTGCGGCATGCGCACAGCACTTTCAGTCAGCGCCCAGAGGGATTGGTCGAGCGTGGGCGGTGCCTCCTGGCAACTGGCTTCCAAGTCATCAAAGGCCGTTTCCAGAGTTTGGCAGAAGGGCGTTAAAAAGCGGGCAAACACCGCTTGAATCAGCGCATTCTTGGAACCAAAATGATAATTCACCGCAGCCAGGTTAACGCTAGCCTTGCTGGTGATCATCCTGAGGGACGTTTCGGAAAACCCCCGTTCAGCAAAAAGTTGCTCTGCCGCATCGAGGATGCGATCAACCGTATCAGACTGCGCCATGTGAATCCCAAGTTCAATACAAACGTCTGTTTGAAACATACGTTTGAGCCCAGCGCTTGTCAAGGTCTCGGCTCAGGCTCTGCGGCCACCGTCTCCCAGCCCTCGTCGATGGCCTGCTGGTTGCCTTCAAAAAAGGCTTTCTGTAACCGGTTGTATGCTTTCTCAGACTCCAGCATATAGATGAGGTAGAGGCGGATATGCTCCCGTCGAGTCAGGGATCGGGACAACAATCGCTTCTCGGAGAGCTCGATCAGCCGACGGAATCTTAACGCCCTCAGCGCAGGATTGAATTCGACCATTTGCGCACACTGCCACAGCAGTCCGGCGGCCCCTTCAAGGTGAGCGATGTGGCGGCGAGCGTCTCGAACCAACCGCTGGCGCAGCAACACCAGCTCCCAATACGAAGGCAGACTGGAGTACAAGCGTCGGATGACCGGCACTCCCGACAGCAAGATAATGACGAAGGCACCAAAACCACTACCCGCCAGCCACGCCGGCACCAAGCCGGTGAGGCCACTGAGGAACACCAGACCAGCCAGAATCACACAGAGCAACCAGATGTCTCGACGCCGACGGGCTGCGGCGACGGTGTAGTTGTCGGGCCAGTCTGGCATGGCGAGGAGATTGAAATCCAGCAACAACACCCGGTCGCACTGGCGAAGCAACAGCCGCAACTTTTTCTGGCGCGTACCGGCCTGCTGGGGCCGGGTCACTGGCACGGGCTCAGCCTCCCCGCCTTCGCTGGCCGGTTGCTGGCCAGTCGGCTGCTGCGCCGGATCTTCCGCCCCCGCGCCTGCCGCCACCGCCTCGCCGGCTTCCGGAAGCGTGGTCCCTGGCACATCAGCGCTCGGCTTCACCAGCGTGGGCTCGGTCCCCGCCACCGGGTCCGCAGGCCGCCCAGGGTGCAGCTTGGGCGCGCCCTCCGCTACGTCTGCCTGTTCTCTGCCGGTTGTCTCAGCCATAACTGTCCAGTCCTGCTAGTGTCCCATCTGGTTAATTCGCTGATCTACTGAGCCCTTGAGGGCGCGCAACCGGGACTCACCACTGACTGAGGTATCGGCCGCCAGGGGGCAAACTTGAGCCGGCCGCAACATGCAGGGTTGGCACCGATGACGGTGACCGTTATGCTTGGCTCGCTCCCAGCGCACGATTGAAAGAGGAAAGGCATGTTTACAGGCATCGTTCAGGGAATTGCGACCATAGATCACATCGATACCCAACCGGGTCTCAATACCTTCAGCATCCGTTTCCCCCAGGCCAACCTGGACAACGTGACGATTGGCGCCTCCGTTGCCATTAATGGCACCTGCCTCACCGTCACCCGCCAACAGGGGGATTGCCTGACGTTCGACGCCATGCAGGAAACCTTGCGACTGACCACCCTGGGCGATCTAAAGCCTGGGGATGAGGTCAATTTCGAACGGGCGGCGCGCATCGGCGACGAGATCGGCGGCCACCTGCTTTCCGGTCACATCCACACCACCGCCCAGTGTAAGGCGATCGAGCGCCCCGAGAATAACTGCATCCTGCAATTTGAACTTCCCCAGGCCTGGCTGCGCTATGTCTTCCCGAAAGGCTTTATCGCCATTAATGGCGCCAGCCTGACCGTCGGCGAAGTGACCGGCAACCGGTTCAACGTTCACCTGATACCGGAAACACTCCGGGCCACGACGTTTTCCGATATCCAGGTGGGCGATCGGGTCAACATAGAGATCGACAGCCAGACTCAAACCATTGTCGATACCCTGGCCCGACTGGGCTACGACCGCCCCAGCTCGTGAAATGCCTCAAACACCACAAACTTGGGCGTGGCATCGAGCTGACGCACCTGGCTGAAGTCGCGGCGCAGGGATTTGTGATAGCCCAGGTGCCGGTTACCCACCACCAATAATCGGCCACCGGGGCGCAACTGCCCGGCTGCCTGCCGAAAAAGCCGCAGCGCGATGTGATCACCTACAACACCCGCTTCATGGAAGGGTGGATTAAGCAGAATCAGGTCGAAGTGGCCGGCATCCTTGTCGATCCCATCGGCATGGCAGAAACGGCCCCGCCCTTCACCAAAATGGCTGACGACATTGCGCTGGCAACTGAGCACCGCCTGGCTGGACACGTCCGCAAACACCACCTCCAGATCCGGGCGCTGCGCCATCGCGGCAATGCCCTGCACACCATTCCCACAGGCCAGATCCAGCACCCTGGCTCCGCTGGCAAGGCCCGCAACCTGCTCTCTCACCCAGGGCAGCAGCACGCTGGCGCCAATATCCAGACGATCCCGGGCAAACACCGCCGGCAGCGCCTCCAAACGCAACCCCTCGGGCGCCAATGGATAGCCCCGCCAGAGCGCAGGCCAGTGAGCCAGTCCGCCGGAACCGGCCCGGCAGACAACCACTCTGGCCTTCTTACGGGCTGGTAATACCTGCTCGGTGGTGACCAGACGACCGAAAACGTCCACACTTCTGTCCGGCAGGTGCTTGATCATGCCTCCGGCGAGCAGGACTCCGCCTGGCGCCAGGACATCGTTGGCCCAGCGCAGCAGATACTCCAGATACTCCAGCTGGCGGGGGATACGTAATACCAGCAGATCGAAGGCGCCGGTCGGTGCGCTGTCCCAACTGCAAATCCGCCCAGCCGCGAGTCCATTTCGCCCGGCATTGAGCGACAGGGCCCCGGCAAGTACCGCACTGTCAGCGATGATCTCAGGCCCGCTGTCGGCCAGCCCCAGGCTCAGAGCCCCATAACTGTCATCCACGATGGCCACTCGCTGGCCAGGTTGCAGCCGCGCCCTGGCCGCCTCGATCAGCAGCTCGTCGGCGGCATCCCAGGCTTGCAGTCCACGGCCACGGGCGCCCGGCCGGCTCAGCACCAGGTCGGCATGGTTCAAATGGAGTCTATCGACGCTCATTGATGGTACCAATAGTCATGATTTCGAATCTGCCGCCATTCTAGGCTGATTATTCTAGAAAATAACCCTAGAGTGCCACTTAAGATTCGAGTGGCGCACCGCGCCAATCAGCTCACCGTTACTTTTTTCGAGATACGAGAATTCCGATGATCCAAGATTCCATCAAGAGCGGACTGGAGTCCGTGCAAAGCACCCGTAAGCGTCTTGAAGACCAGCTGCGCCCGCAACTGGACTGGGCCACTGCCGAGCTGAAAAAAGTACTCACAGAAATGGGTGCCGATGTCAGCGAGCCAGCCTCCCTGGCCGACGTGGTTGAGCAGATTCGCAGCAAGAACCCTTCCCTGCGCGCCTTAGCCCGCCAACTCGACGTGGCCACCTATGACCTGCGCAAGAAACTGTGGTGGAACGCCAACATGATGACGGCCTATTTCACCGACAAGGCAGGCAAGACGTTCGCGGCGGAAGTGAAGCCGAAACTGGTTGAAGCCCGTGACCGCGCGGAAGCCCAGGCTCGTCGCGCCGTCGACCAGGTCCGCGAGCTGAGCCAGCAGTTTGCCGGCAACGCCGAAGGCGCTAGCAAAGACTGATTTCAGGTTGCGCTCCTCTCAGGACGCATACCTATTTTTGCCCCTTACCCCAGGGGCTTTTTTCGTTTTAGGGGAAACGTAATACGGCCAGAGGCGTCCCAGGGCGCCTCTGGCCTGCGAGCCCCGCCTGACCCGGGTATCACTTCGGCTCGGCGTTAACCTGCTCAATAAACGCCGGCGTCAGTGCATCGATCACCGGGCGGGGGCCTCGCGTAAACTCCGGCGCTGGCGCATCGGGCTCGCGCTCCACCAGTCGCGGCTGCTCAGACCAGTGCACGATTTCCAGCCGCCCATTGGCACGTTCCACCAGCGCGGTACAGTGCTCAACCCAGTCGCCATCGTTGCAGTACAACCCTTCCGGGCTGCGCAAGAACCCCGCAGAATGAATATGACCACAAATGAAGCCATCGTAATTGCCACGTTCGGCGACGGTCAGCGCCGCCATTTCAAACCGGCGAATGAAGGAACGGGCTTTCCCGATGCGGGTTTTGACCCAGGCCGCCAGAGACCAGTACGGCTTCCTGCGTAACCGGCGCCAGGCATTAAACCAGCGGTTCAGTCGCAGCAGCAAGCCATGGGCGCGATCGCCCACCAGCAACATCAACGGACTGCAACGCACTACCTGGTCAAATTGGTCGCCGTGGCACACCACGAAGCGCCGACCATCGGCGGTGGTGTGAATGGCCTTCTGGCGCAATTCAATACCCGACAACGTCTGGCCACAAAAATGCCGCATAAATTCATCATGATTGCCAGGTACGTAAATGACGCGGGTGCCACCGGCGGCAATATCGAGAATCTTGCGAACGATGGCCTGGTGGGAATCGGGGAAGTGCACCCGGCGCTGCATGGCGATCAAGTCGATGATATCGCCCACCAGATACAGGGTTTCGCATTCGACGTGGTCCAGAAAGTCCAGCAGGTACTCAGCCTGACAATCCGCCGACCCCAAGTGCACATCCGAGATAAATACGCTCCGGTATCTGTCCATCCGCCGCCTCCAGCTTGCTTGATGTCTCCCTCTAACATCCCGCAGCGGGATGACGGCGCTGTGACAGGTTCAGGACGGTTCAGTGACGCTTGGCGCTATAAACCGTAAAGCGATTGTCCCTGGCAACAACACGGCAGGGACCGATGAACTGCTGGATCAGGTGTTCGTAGGGCAGGAAACTGTTGGCCACCAGGCGCAACTCACCGCCGGGTAGCAAATGGTGGGCGGCCTGGGCCAGAAACCGCTCAGTCATGGAGGTATCGGTACGCACGCCGCGGTGGAACGGCGGATTGGTCACCAGGGCGGCGTATTGACGCTCGATACCGGTCAGGCCATCGCCAGGCTCGATCCGCCCCTGGGCACCAGTGCGCTGGTAGCTCTGCCTTGCACAGGCCACAGCCTGAGCCTGGACGTCTACGCCATCCACCGTGAGTTCAAGCCCCCGGGCCGTCGCCCACTGGTGCAGCCAGCTGCCGATCACCCCGGCACCACAGGCAAAATCCAGTACCGGACCGGCGACGGGTTCGTCCGCCAAGCTCTGCAGCAGCAGGCGCGTCCCATCATCCAGCCGGCCATCGCTGAATATACCCGGCAACCCTGCCACTGCCACCGAAACGCCCGCCACTTCGACGTCATGCCAGGTCAACCAGTCCGCTACCGACAACCGGCCCTGGCTTGCCACCCGCTCAGCTAACCAGACCTGGCAGTGACGGGCACTGTCTGCCTTGGCGATGGAGTCGGCAAGGCTCTGCAACTGTTTGACCGCGCTGGCAACACCTTCACGTTTCTCACCCACCAGCACCAATCGCCCCGACGGCGCAAGCAATGCGCTGGCCAGACTTAGCCTCAAGCCGAGCTCGGCCTTGGCCTTGGGCATGAACACCACCACGGTGTCGGCGTTCTCGTATGGGTTGGCGGGATCGAAATAACCAAACAAAGGGTGCCAAGGCCCAGTCGCCGGCAACGATTGATAGACACCGTAATGTTCGGTGACCACATGCCCGCCCTCGGGAAGCTGCCCCAGTATCGCCGAATCCTGGAGCCCGACCAGCGCCAGTCGCCCTCGCAGGAGTTCACGGTTTTTCAGCAGGGCAGCGTGAGAGTTCAGCATTGAAGACATGAAAGGCAGTATCCCGTCGGAGTCGATCGAAAGCGGGATACTGTAACTCGATTGTGTTCTGGAGTCTCGCGGGGGAGGATTTCACACGTAAAAAGCCTGCGGCCCTAGGACCCTACGATGGCCAAAGCGCCCTATTTGTAACCGGCAACGGTACCTACTCGCAAGGCGTCTTCCGGTGACATATCCCAATCAGCGGGCTTGACCGCAACGCCGGCGGAGCGGGTCTGCGACGGCTCCTGGCGGGACGACTTGGACTTGCGTTGACCAAACACATTCATGGCTTTATCGATCACATTGCGCATCTCGTAGCACCTCCTCCAATCCACGGACTCAGTATACAGGCGACACGCTGGGGCACTTGTTGACCCACTTCACGATTTTTTGACATTTATTGACATTTTGAATACCAATTTACCGCCGGCTCAGGCAGCCACCGGGGTTAACCGGCGGCGCTGCCCTCCTGTCCCGCGGAGGTATGCAAGGTGCTTTGGGCGAGATCCAGCAGCTCACGCAGGGCCACGGAGAACATGGCATACTCGGGCTCTCGCACGCCCTTCAGTTCCGCCAGCATCCCGCGCCAACGCCGGACCATCGGTTTGTACTGGGCAATCCAGTGCTCCACGCAGGCTTCCGCCCCCTCTACCTTGCAGGCTAGATTCAGCACCCCTGTGGTCAGCGACCGCTGCTGCCAATCCAGGTCCTCACGAAAGCTCTCCCGCGCCAGCGCCTGCCAGTGGGACGCCGGCACCAGCGCGGCAATGGCATTGGCAAACCAGCTGAGTTCCAGCTTGTCGCCCAGTGTGTAATAGAGATTCGCCACCGATTGTAGCGGCATGCCAGTCGCTTCCTTCGCCTCGATAATGCCCAGCGCTGAGTATAGGTAGTCGCAACCGGAAATCACCGACGCCAGATCTTCCGGCACGCCCTTGGCCACCAGGGCCTCGTTTTTCCTGCTCCAATCCGCCCTGGCCTGTTCCCCCAGATAATCCGCGAAATTGGCGGCAATCAGACCGATGCTGTCATGGAAGCGTGCCATGTGACTCTCAATGTCCATCTCGGCGCGACGATTACGCAACAGCCAGCGCACCGCCCGCCGGATCAGGCGCATCAGACTGTTCATCAGTTCCATCTGCAACTGGGCCGGCACCCGGTAGTCCAGGGACTCAATCTTGTCCCACCAGGTATCGAGCCTGAAAATGTCACGGGCAATGATCCAGGCCAGCGCAATGGACGACGCCGAAGCCCCGGTTGACTGAGCCAGGCGCTCGACAAAGGTGATCCCCATGTGATTCACCATGTCATTGGCAATCTGGGTGGCTACGATCTCCCGCTTGAGTTGATGGGCCTCCAGTTCGGTGGCGAATTTCCGCACCAGCGTTTCGGGAAAGACTTTGTGCATTTCCCGGATTAATAGCGGCTCGTCGGGCAGATCACTGTCGATCAGCGTCTGCTTCAGGTCACCCTTAACGTAGGAGATCAGCACCGACAGCTCCGGCCGTGTCAGCCCTTTCTTGTCCAGCTTTCGTTCGCTGAGGGTTTCGTCGTCCGGCAGGAACTCCAGCTCCCGGTTGAGCTTGTTCGCCGTCTCCATGGAATTCAACAGCCGGCGGTACTCTTCCAGCCGGGTCGCCGCTTGCACCGTGGCGATGCTCAGGGCCTGGGTCTGCCGATAATTGTTCTTCAGCACCAGCTCGGAGACGTCGTCGGTCATCTTCTCCAGCAACTGGTTACGCTGCTTCTCGGTCAGGTCGCCACTGGCGACCACGCCATTGAGAAGAATCTTCATGTTGACCTCATGGTCAGAACAGTCGACACCCCCGGCATTATCAATAAAATCGGTATTGAGCCTTCCGCCCGCCAGTGCGTATTCGATGCGTCCAAGCTGGGTCATACCGAGATTACCGCCTTCCCCTACAACCCGGCAGCGCAGCTCGGCGCCATTAATGCGCAGGCCGTCGTTGGCTTTGTCACCCACATCGCCGTGAGATTCGCTCGCGGCCTTGATATAGGTGCCGATCCCGCCGAACCACAACAGATCCACCTGAGACTTGAGAATGTGGCTTATCAGCATATTGGGAGGCACCCGATCAACCTTGATGCCCAGCAGTGTTTTCATTTCAGCGCTGACTGGAATGGACTTGGCGCTACGGCTGAACACCCCCCCGCCTTTGGATATCAGCTCGGCGTTGTAATCGCTCCAGGCCGAACGCGGCATGCTGAACAAACGCTCCCGCTCAGCAAAGCTCTTGATCGGGTCCGGTTCGGGGTCAACAAATATGTGCAGGTGATTGAACGCCGCCACCAACCGGGTTTTGTCTGACCGCAACAGTCCGTTTCCGAACACATCACCGGCCATGTCCCCGATACCAATGGCGGTAAATTCATCGGTGGCCGGGTTAATCCCCAGCTCCCGGAAGTGCCGTTCCACCGAGACCCAGGCACCTTTCGCGGTGATGCCCATTTTCTTGTGGTCGTAGCCATTGCTGCCGCCAGAGGCAAAGGCATCCCCCATCCAGAAGCCGTATTCCGCCGCCAGACCATTGGCGATATCGGAAAAGGTCGCGGTGCCTTTATCGGCCGCTACCACCAGATAATGGTCATCGTCATCGTGGCGTATGAGCCGCTCCGGTGGACAAATCTCGCCACCGACCAGGTTGTCGGTTACATCGAGCAAGCCCCTGATAAAGCACTTATAGGCCTCCACGCCTTCCTTGTGGAAGGCATCCCGATCCGCCGGATCAGGCAGTCGCTTGGCGACAAAGCCGCCCTTGGCTCCCACCGGCACGATGACCGAGTTCTTGACCTGCTGGGCCTTGACCAACCCCAGGATTTCAGTGCGATAGTCCTCGAACCGATCAGACCAGCGCAATCCGCCCCGTGCCACCCGACCACCCCTCAGGTGGACCCCCTCGACTCTGGGCGAATACACGAAAATCTCGAACATGGGCATGGGCAGCGGCATATCCGGAATTTGCGACGGGTCGAACTTGAGGCTGATGTAGGCCTTGGGCTGACCGCCATCCAGCTGGTAATAATTGGTGCGCTGGGTTGCCTGCATCAGCTCAAGGTACAACCGCAGGACCCGGTCTTCGCTGAGGTTCTCGACCCCTTCCAGCGCCGAGGTGAATTCAATTTCCAGCTTCTGCTGCCCAGCCCCACTCTTGGTGGCGCTTTGATAGCGGTCGGGGTTGAACCTGATCTCGAAAAAATCCAGCAGCAAGCGCGCCAGTTCGACGTGGTTCACCAGGGTGTTGGAGATGAAAGTTTGACTGTTGGAAATCCGTATTTGACGCATATAGCGGGCATAGGTGCGCAACAGCGCGATTTCCCGCCAATTCATATAGGACGACAGCAGCAGGCGGTTGAAGCTGTCATTTTCGGCTTCGCCATACCAGACCCGGCGAAACAAATCCTCAAAGATTGGTTTGATGCGGTGAATGTCCACCACCACGCCGCTGCGGGCCTGCAGTGAAAAATCGTGAATCCACACGGTGCGCTCGTTGCGGTCAACCACCTCAAAGGGGTGCTCGCCGATCACCCGGAATCCCAGGTTTTCAAAAATCGGCATGACGTCCGACAAAGGCAGCGGCACATCCGGGTGGAACAGCTTGAAGTGGAAGGTGCTCTCGGCTTCTTCCAGGGCCCGATAAAAGCTCATGCCCAGCCGTTTGGTGTTCACCACATCGCTGATGTGATCGAGGTCGATGGCTGCGCGTCTTGGCGAAAACATGTCCTGATACGATGACGGAAAGGCGGAGTTGAACAGGTGGTAGATTTCATTGCCCCGCTCCTCGCCGTAGGTTTCGCTCAGCGCCTCGTCCAGGCCATCACGCCAGGACTGGGCCAACTCGATGATGCGCTCCTGCAGTTCGGCGGTGGGCAGCTGGCGATTTTCCACCTGGGGCACCCGAATGGTGAACTGAACCCGTGCCAGCACCGATTCCGAGAAGTGGGTAACAAATTCGATGTCCTGGGCGTCCAGGCTCTCGCACAACACCCGCTCCACTTTCAACCTCAACTCGGTGTTGTAGATGTCCCGCGGAAAGAAGCACAGACAGGTGACAAACTGGGCGTACACTTCCTCCCGCATGAACAACCGGACCTTACGGCGTTCCTGGATGTAGTGAATATCGAGGGCGGTCTTGAGCAACTCCTGATGATCGATCTGGAACAGCTCATCCCGGGGGTACAGTACCAGGATCTGTTCCAGCTCCTTGCCGGCGTAATCGTCCCGCAGGAAACCGGAATTCACCATGACGGCTTCCACCTTGCGCCGCAGCAGCGGTATCTCGTCCGGACGTTCGTTGTAGACCCGGGATGTGTAAAGACCGAGGAATCGCCGCTCTCCGATCACCTCCCCTTTATCGTCAAACTTCTTGACTGCGATGTAGTCCGGATAGGCTGGGCGGTGTACACGGGAACGCTGCGCCGACTTGGCGAAAATGAAGATGTCCTCGGTCCGTGTCATTTCCTGACGCGTCCGTTTGGGCAATTCGCTGAGACGCACCTTGGCCGGACGCTCGTTATTCACCCGCAAAATGCCAAGTTCGGAATTGGCGACCCGTCGCACCACAGTGACTTTTCCGTCCTTGGCGAAGTTGTACTCGTCATAGCCAAGGAAGGTAAATCGATCCATCGACAACCACTTGAGAAATTCCCTGGCCTCCTGGCGGTCCTCGTCACTGATTTTGGCGCACGAGGTATCCAGCTCTTCAATGATGGCCTTCACTTTTTCCTTTACCAGGGGGTAATCCTCGACCGCGATACGTACCTCGTGCAGCACCGTTTGCAGCACCGCCTCCAACTCGGTCAGATCGCTGGGGTCACTGTGCCGATCAATCTCCAGCATGATGAAGGCTTCATAGTCGGTCTTCTGGGTCGAGCGTTGGCTGGTATACAGCTTCTTCAACTTGCCGTTGCGGTCACGATCCACCTGAAGTACGGCATGGTGGATAGTATGGGTTCCGATTTCCCGCTGATTGATGGCTATGCGGATGGAATCGATCAGAAACGGAATATTGGGGTGCAACACGAAAATCACGGTGTGGGACGACTGCCAGCCATCGCTCTCCAGATCGGCATTGAACACCGATACCGGGGATTCATCCGCTTTCCGGGTCTGGAAAAACTGCCAGGCCGCCAGTACCGAGCCGTAGGTGTCGGAAAACCGTCGGCTGACCAGCTCGTCCAGTGGCATGTGAGCCAGATACTGAACGGCAAAATCATTGAGCCGCTTGGCTTCGGATTTTTCGATCTTCTCAGCAAAAGCCTCAGACAGCTGCTCAAAAAACTGCTCTTTGCTGGCCACGGTCAGCGCGTTCATAATCAACCTCGGTCAGATTAATGAAATGGTAATCTTTACCGGCACATCACCCCCGGATTCCGATTAGCACCAGCGATCCGAGCCTTTACCGAACCAACCCGACCGCCGGAAACACACCCAGTGTCACACAAGCATAGTCAAGCCCTTGATTTTTGCCGGCCAGCCCCAAAAACTGGAACGGTTTTTGAGATCTGAAATGACACTTATGGAGCTGAATCTGCCGATGTCGCTACAGTACACCTTTGGGGAACTCAGGGCTCAACTAGCCAAAAGGATCATTGGCCAGGAAAAGCTGGTGGAACGGCTGCTGATTGCGCTGCTGGCCGACGGCCATTTGCTGGTCGAGGGCGCACCCGGGTTGGCCAAAACCACCGCCATCAAGGCGCTGGCTGACCATCTCGAAGGCGATTTTCATCGCATTCAGTTCACCCCCGACCTCCTGCCATCCGATGTCACCGGCAGTGAAATCTATCGCCCGGAAACCGGACAGTTTGAGTTCCAGCAGGGCCCCATCTTCCACAATCTGGTGTTGGCGGATGAGATCAACCGGGCACCCGCCAAGGTCCAGTCAGCCCTGCTGGAAGCCATGGGCGAGCGTCAGGTCAGCGTCGGCATGCGCACCTTCCCGCTGGATCAGCTGTTCCTGGTAATGGCCACCCAGAACCCGATCGAGCAGGAAGGCACCTACCCGCTGCCGGAAGCGCAACTGGACCGATTCCTGATGCATGTGGTCATCGACTATCCGTCGCCACAAGCGGAACGGGCGATTCTGCATCTGGCACGAAATGACTACAACGCGGGCCAGCCCAAGGCCGACATACGGGTTACGGCCGAGCAGGTGTTCGAGGCCCGCCGTGCGATTTCCGATGTGTTCATGTCGGAAGCGGTGGAGGACTACCTGTTGGCCCTGGTACTGGCCAGCCGCGACCCCGCCAGTCTGGACCCCGAACTGGATCGCTGGACTTCGTTTGGCGCCAGCCCCCGCGGAACCATTGCCCTCGACCGCTGCGCCCGCGCCCTGGCCTGGCTCTCCGGGCGGGACTACGTGACCCCCGACGACGTGCGCAATGTTGCCTTCGATGTCCTGCGACACCGGCTGCTACTCACCTTCGAGGCCGAGGCCGAGGGCATGACACCGGATGCGGTGATTCAACGTTTGATCGATTGCGTTCCGGTCACCGCCTGAGGCCGCCATGCCCGATGCCATGACCGAACAGGTCACCGCCACCCACATTCCACTGCCCGCCCTGCTCCGCCTGCAGGCCGACGCCCGGACCCTGAGGTTACCGAGTGCGCGCCCGGCCAAGAGTCTCCAGAGCGGGCAACAACATTCCCCCCACAAGGGGCGGGGCATGGCGTTTGCTGAGGTTCGACCGTACCAGGCCGGCGACGACATTCGCAGCATCGACTGGCGGGTGACCGCCCGCCGCCAAAAGCCCCACACCAAACTCTACGAGGAAGAGCGGGAACGCCCGCTGTTGCTGATCTGCGACCTGGGCAACTCGCTCTATTTCGGCAGCACTGGCGCCTACAAACAGGTTCGATGTGCGCAACTGGCCGCCGTACTGGCCTGGCTCGGGCTCTGGTCGGGCGATCAGGTCGGTGGCATTGTGTTCAATGATGATCGTATCGACGTTCTGCGCCCGGCGCGCCGGAAAAAGACCGTGCTCAGACTGCTGGATAACCTTGCTCAATTCCAGCACCAACCCAACGATCCCCTGCCAGCTCGGGCTCTCGGGTCGCCTGCGGCGATTGGGCTGGACACCGCGCTACAGGAAGCGCGAAGGGTCAGCCACACGGGCGGCCGGGTCTTCGTACTCAGCGACTTCCTGTCGATCAGCGACGACACGACCGCCCTGCTGGCAAGCCTGTCCCGGCATAATACGGTCACCGCCTTGCGTATCTCCGACCCGCTGGAGCAGGCCCTGCCGAAATCCGGGCGCTTTGCCATCGCCAGTCCCAACGGCCCCTTGTGGTTTGACGCTGGCGATAGCCGTTTTCAGGCCGCCTATTCGGCCCGGGTCCAACAACATGAACACCGTTTGGCGCACTGCTTCCGCCGAGCCGCCGTTGGAGCCCAGACCGTCTCCACCGCGGAGAATCCGGCCCACGCCCTGAAGGCGCTGCTTGGGCCTCGCGGCCAGTTGAGATAAAGACCGAACCCATGGAACAAGATCCGCTAAGCCAACTTCGCGACATTCACTTACCCGCACCCGGAGGTTTCTGGCCACCGGCCCCCGGCTGGTGGCTATTGGCGCTGCTGGTGATCCTGGTGGCGGCCGCCCTGGTTATCTGGCGGCTTCGCAAGCGCCGACGCAATCGGTGGATTACCCAGGTTCAGGCCGAACTGGACCTGCTTGCGGTGAAAGGTTGCCGAGACAGCGCCTGGTTTGCCCGGCTCAATGAGTTGCTGAAGCGGGGCGCGCGCCATCGCTACCCGGACCGGTCGCCGGCGGCGCTGAGCGGTCAGGGCTGGATTGAGTTTCTGCTGGAAACCCTGCCCGAGGACCGCATCGCCTCGCGCTCGGTGGTGGAAGAGATGGTGGCCAGCAGCTGGCGTCCGGTGCCCACCTGCAACGCCGATCAGGCCCTGGCGGTTAGCCGGCTCTGGCTGAGGGGACAAACATGTTGAGCCTGGCCTATCCGTGGCTGTTGCTACTGCTGCCCTTGCCGCTGTTGGCCATGCTGCGCAAATCCCACCAGCGGCCAGTACAGGCGCCGGTATTGCCGGTGGGGCCATGGATCAGCGGGTTACCTGGGGTCAGCCGCTACGGCACCGCCCTGCCTCACTGGCAACGACTCCTGTTACTGACCGCCTGGAGCTTACTGATGGTGGCGCTGGCGCGGCCGCAGCACGTAGCGGAGCAGGTACAAATGCCGGTCACCGGCCGCGACCTGCTGCTGGCGGTGGACATTTCCCCAAGCATGGATGAGCGCGACATGGTTGTGCAGGGCCGGACCATCAACCGGCTCCAGGCCGTCAAACGCGTCTTGCGGGAATTCATCAGCAAGCGCCAGGGCGATCGCTTGGGTTTGCTGCTTTTCGGTAGTCAGCCCTACATCCAGGCGCCGCTCTCCTTCGACCATCCGACCATCAATACCCTGCTGGACGAGGCCGGTATCGGCATGGCCGGGCGCGCTACCGCCATCGGTGATGCCATGGGGCTGGCCATCAAACGGCTGCGGGACCGACCGGAGGGGCAGCGGGTGGTCATCCTGCTGACCGACGGCGCCAACACTGCCGGCGAAGTGTCGCCGCAGACCGCCACCGACATCGCCCGGGACGCGGGCGTGCGCATCTATACCGTGGGCATTGGCGCCGAAACCCTGATTCAACGTGGCCGGCGGGTTAACCCTTCCCGGGATCTCGACGAGGCCCTGCTCAAACACATTGCGGAGGAGACCGGAGGCCGGTATTTCCGTGCCCGCAGTCTGCCGGAGCTGGAATTGATCTATGACAGCATCAACCAGCTGGAGCCGATCGAGCTGGAAGGCCAGTTCTACCGCCCGGTCACCGACCTGTACTACTGGCCGGCCGGGCTCGCCGCCGCCATCTGGCTGATGTTGCAGCTGGGGCTGGCCGGTGCCGCCATCAAACGGGGGTTACGCCATGGCTGACCTGCATTTTCTGCGCCCTGGCTGGTTGCTGCTGTTACTGCTGATCCCCCTGTTACCGATGCTGTGGCGTTTTCGCGCAGCCAGTGACAGCGGCTGGGCCCGAGTCATCCCTGCCCATCTGCTGGCACCACTGCTGGGCCACGCGGGCAACGGCCAGGCCCAGGCTCGCGCACCCTGGCGACTGCCCGCACTGCTGCTGATCGTGATGGCGCTGGCGCTCGCCGGACCCGCCTGGCGAGAGGTTCCGACCCCGCTGCAGCAGCAGAATGACAGTCTGGTGATCGTGCTCGACCTGTCGCTGTCCATGCTTGCCACCGATGTGCAGCCCGACCGGCTGACCCAGGCCAAACGCAAGATTCGCGACATCCTCGCGGCACGTCGCGCCAGCCTCACCGCCCTGGTGGTGTATGCCGCCGACGGTCACGTTGTCACCCCGCTGACCGATGACCAGCGCACCATAGAAGGCATGCTGGAGGCCCTGGATCCGCTGGTCATGCCCGCGGCTGGTAACCGCGCAGACCTCGGCATTGCCCAGGCCGTGTCATTGCTGCAACACGGTGCGCCCGGCTCCGGCCGGATGGTGCTGATCACCGACGATGTCGCCCCGGGCTACCGCGACAACATTCTGATGCTGCTGGAGGGGGGCCGCTACCCGCTGAACACCCTGGTGGTGGGTACTAAAAGCGGTGGTCCGATTCCGCTCGCGCGACGGGGATTCATCCGCGACCAGGGTAACATCGTGGTCAGCAAGGCCAATCCCGAAGCTCTGCAACAGCTTGCCTCAGCGAGCGGCGGCCTAAGTCAGCCCCTGAGCCTGGACGACCGCGACATTCGAGCCCTGCAACTGGGTTCCGATGACCGTGGCGACTGGCGGCAGCGCGAGCAAGAGCTAACCGTGGAGCGCTGGCAGGACGACGGTTACTGGCTGCTCTGGGCCGTTTTGCCGCTACTGCTGCTGGGATGGCGCCGCGGCGCGGTATTGATATTGGTGGCCACCGTCACCCTACCCACGTTGCCACGAACCGCGTTGGCGCTGGACTGGGATGGCCTGTGGGCGCGGCCGGATCAACGCGGTGAGGCACTGATTTCGGCAGATCCGGCTCGGGCCGCCGCCCAGTTCAGCGATCCTGAATGGCAAGGCAGCGCGTTATACCGGGCCGAGGACTACCAGGGCGCAGCCGAGGCCTTCGCCCGTTCGGATAGCCCCACCGCCGCCTACAATCGCGCCAACGCCCTGGCTAAAGCGGGCAAACTGGAAGAGGCCCTGGCCGGTTATGACGCGGTGCTCCGGCAGGTACCGGAGCATGAAGACGCCCGCGCCAACCGGGAACTGGTGCAACAACTGTTGGACCAGCAGAACCAGCAGTCCGGCTCCAGCGACAACCCGTCCGATTCGCAACAGGGAGACGGCGAACAACCACCTTCTGGTGACAAAGGCAATCAACCCCCGCACTCTGGAGAGGCCGGTGACCAGAGCGACCCGAATGACCGCGGCGACCAGCGGCCAGACGGTGCCGGCGACCGTGAGACGGATGATGCACCGGGTCAACGGCGCGATCAGGATTCGGAACCGCCGCCCGAGCAACCCCAGGACGCTGATGCGGATACGCAGAATGCGTCCGATGCAGGCGCCGACGAGCCAACCGAACGGCAAACCGAATCCCTCAGCGAGCTCGACACCGCACCGCTCAGCCAGGGCCAGGAGCAATGGTTGCGCCGGGTACCGGACGACCCTGGCGGCCTGCTGCGACGCAAGTTCCTGCACCAGTACCAGAATCGAGCCCCCCAATCCGACGAGAGTGACACGCCATGGTAAGCCAACTCAGAACACTATTGGCTTTACTGCTGATGCTGCCGATAGCGCCGGCACTGGGTGCCAATTTGACCGTAGAGCCCAGCCGTACCGAGCTGCACGAGGGTGAAACACTGACCCTGGTGATCAAGTCCACCATGAAGCTGTCCTTCAGCCTGGACAATATCTTCGACCTGGGCATGCCCGATCTGCCCTTGCCCGACATCGACAAACTGGAACCCGATTTCAAGGTGCTGTCGCAGAACCAGAGCTACAGCATTCAGACCATCAACGGCGACATGCATGGCGATGTCACCTGGACCTTTGAAATCGCCCCAACCCGCACCGGCACCCTGCAAATTCCGGCCCTGAGTTTCAAGGGAGCAACCTCGGCGCCCATCGACATCACCGTTCACAGCGGTTCCGCGCCCCATTCCGCCACCGAGCCGAAACCGGCCTTCATTGAGCTGTCCGCCGACAAGGACGAACTCTATGTCCAGGAACAGCTGGTCATTACGGTACGCCTGTTCTTCACCGGCAACCTGATCCGCGGCGAGCTGTCGGAACCCAAGCACCCCACGGCGCTGATCGAAACCCTGGGCCCCCAGCGGGAGTACAAACGGTTTCGTGACAACCAGCAGTACCGGGTGGTGGAACGGCGCTACGCCCTCTTCCCGCAGCAACCGGGCACCCTGGCGCTGTCGCCGCTGCAGTTCGAGGGTCAGAGCCGGGATGCCGCGGGCCGGCTGAAATACCTGAGGGACAGCGCCGAGCTGTTTGAGATTCCGGTAAAAGCACCCCCTGTACAGTTTTCCGGCGACATCTGGCTGCCCGCCAGCAGTCTCACCCTCACCGAATCCGGGCTGGCCGGCGACCTGATCATCGAGCCCGGCGAGAACCTTTCCCGCACGCTGCAGCTCAAGGTCCAGGGACTCACCGCCGAGGCATTACCGCCACTGCCAACCGCCACGCCTGCCGGCATCCGGGGTTACTCGGAACCGGCCGAGCGTAGCACCGACATCGGTGCCACCAGCCTGATCGGCAGCCTGACCCAGACCACGGCTTTGGTGGGCGTGACGCCCGGCGTGGTGGAACTGCCGGAAATCCGCATACCCTGGTGGGACACCACCAGCGACAGCGAAAAGGTCGCGGTGCTTCCCGCCCGCAGGGTGACCATCACCGGTGCCACTGGCGCTCCGGCCGAGCCGCCCACGCCTGCACCAGCTCCGCCGTTGGCAGCCACCTCAGAGCCCGCGACCGCACCGACAGCAGCCGGCTCGTCACTGTGGCCCTGGATCAGCCTGGTCCTCGCTCTGGGCTGGCTCGGTACGGCGCTGGCCTGGTGGTTGCACCGTCAGGCCAGGAACCGGCCGATCCACCGCCAGGAGACCAGGGCACCACAAGAGCAGGCATTGTTTCAGGTGGTGTGCTCGGCCGCCCGTCAGGGGCTCAGCAACACCCCAGAACTGTTGTTGAACTGGTATAACCGTTTCCACGGCGAAGGCGAGTTTCGAACGCTGTCGCAAATGCTGGCACACGTTCAGGACGACCAGCTGGCCACGCAGCTGGCCCAGCTCCAACAGCACAGTTTTGGCCGCCCACTGGAGGACGACGAGTGCTGGGATGGGGAACCGTTGGTGGCGTCGCTGCAGCGGCTAAGAAAGGCACCACCCAAGACGGCAGAGAGTTCGGGACTGGCCCCACTCTACCCCGCGAGTTTGACCAGCCGGAGCTGATGGCGACGGGGTATTGTAAGGCCCCGGGGCCCCTGGCGGGCTCACAGGGAGCCCACCCAGATCTCTGCCCACCCAGCGCAGTGGCGGGGCTCTTCGGGGTTAGGGCAATTGCCGGTCGATGGTCACAGTAACCGGGGCCTGAGCCTGGGCCGTCACCGCGATGGGATTGGCCGCCTGCCCCTGCCAGTCCCCGGCCTGGGGCAGTGCATTGCCGGAAGACGACAGCCGTGCGGTCACCATCACCTCGGTGCTCCCAGAGATTCTCAGGGCCGGGTTCATGGCAAAGCTGTCGTCCAGGTACAGTTCCAGCGGCAGATCGGCGGCACGGCGTCGGGCCACCGCCACCGGAGGCGCGCCCTCGGCACCCGGGGTACGGGCAAACACAAACAGCGTCGCCTCAGGCGGCACCTTGCCCACCAGCGCCTCATCCAGCTCGATCCGCACGGACACCCCGGCGCCGGCAACGTCTGCGGCCTGCCGCCGGCTGTCCGCCGGGTTGGGCAGCCCCAGGTTCTGGTAGGCCTGGGCAATGCCCTCCTCAATGGCCGGGCGCTGCGGATGATCCGGCGCGACCTCAACAATCCGTTCCCAGTAATTAATGGCCTCCTGGAAACGCTGACCACTGAAGGCATGAATGCCCAACAGCCCCAGTGCATTCACTTCATCCGGATCGAGGCTTCGGGCCTGGTCGATGGCCCTGGTCACCCTTGCATCGAGTTCGCCACGGGAGTCAAAGAACAGCGCCTGGGCGGACAGCCCCCAAGCCACGGCCCGGGCCTGGTCATTGGGAACCACCCCGGCCAGTTGTTCAAACGCCCAGGCCGCATCGGGATAACGCTCGATTCGCATGTAGGAGCGGCCCAGCATGGCCCAGCCATCCGGATTCTCCGGGCTCGCTTCGAGACGGGCGCGCAGCTCGACGGTCAGGGATTCCATCTGGGCCACCCGATCGCCCTGATCGGCCGCCATGGCCAACATCGAACGGTACTGCTGCCATTGCTCCATGGCGCCCCACTGCTGATACAGGTACACCGCCGCCGCAGGCACCAGCACCAGGCTGGCCAGGCCGACCACGATGGCCGATGCCCGCCGTCCGCTGCCGGTGCGATGCTCCGCTTGGCGCTCACCCACGTCATCCAGCAGGCTGCCCTCGAGCTCATCTTTCAGCAGGCGATGGCTGTCCGCATCGAGTGAGCCCGCGGCCAGTTCCCGGTCCAGCTCCTCAAGCCGACTGCGGTACGCCATCAGGTTCTGTTGACGAAGATCCTGCTGGTTGCGTTGCGCGGATCGGGGATACAGTAACGGGTAGGCAACAAACGACAGCGCCAGGACGATCAACACCGTCGCCGCCAGCCAGAAAGTGGTTGTCATAGATAGGCCATTAATTGCTCAGTAAATCGGGTGGAGAAGCACAGACGGCGGCAAGCCTCAGGCGCCGTCGTCCCGGTCCTCCAGCAGTTGCTCCGCTCGGCGGCGTTCGGCATCACTCAAAGACGATTCCGAGGGATCGCGCCGGCGGCCACGGATCACAATGCCGATCACCACCAGGACCCCGCCGAGTACCGCAATCAGCGGCGTTGCCCAAAGCAGTGCAGTGCGTTGATCGAACTGCGGCTTGTACAGTACGAACTCACCGAACCGGCCAACCAGGGCGTCAGTAACCTGTTGATTCGTGGCGCCCTGCTGCAGCATCCGGTACACCTCGTCGCGCATGTCCCTGGCAATGGGTGCATTGGAGTCGGCGATGTTCTGGTTCTGGCATTTCGGACAGCGGAGTTCCGAGATCAGGGTTCGAAACCGCTCCTGATCGGCAGCCGAATCGAACGGGTAGACTTCGCTAGTGGCAACGGCCGCCAGTGGCAACAGCAGTGCCCAGACGACGATCAGTATGCGGCCCATCAGCCCCCCTTACCGTACCGCTCGACCAGCGGTTGGAGTGTCTGCTGCCAGACCTGCGGGGTGACCACGCCAACATGGCGGAAGCGAACAATTCCGTCCGCGTCGATTACGTAAGTTTCCGGTGCTCCGTAGACCCCGAGATCGAAGCCGAGCCGGCCCTGGGGATCGTACAGACTCAGGGCATAGGGGTTGCCCAGGGAGTCCAGCCACTCCAGGGCCAGATCCCGGTTGTCCTTGTAATTCAGGCCTACGATCCGTACCCCTTCATCGCGGGCCAGCCAGACCAGATCGTCGTGTTCGTCACGACAGGCCGGACACCAGGTGCCCCAGACATTCAGCAGCGACACCTCGCCCACAAAGACGTCATCTCGGTGGATGGTGTCGGGCTCCTGCAGGTCCGCCAGCTCGAACACCGGCACCGGCTTGCCAATCAGTGCCGACTCCAGGTGGGTGGGGTCCTTGCCAATGCCCGCGAACAGCACGATGCCCAGTGCGACCGCCAGCACCGCCGGAATGAACATCAACACGCGCCTCATCATAATGCTTCCGCCACTCCCTCGTCCTGTCCGCCACTGCGACTGTCATCGATGGCGGGTCGTTCTGATCGTACCTTGATCCGGTAACGGCGGTCGGCGATGGCCAAAGCACCGCCACCGGCCATGAACAGGGCTCCCAGCCACAGCCAGCGAATCAGGGGCTTGTACTGAATACGCACCGCCCAGGCGTCATCGGCCACCTTTTCGCCCAAGGCGACGAAGAGGTCACGGGTCAGGCCCGCGTCAATTCCCGCCTCGGTCATGACATTGCGCTGGACGTGATACTGCCGTTTCTCCGGGTACAGTGTGGCAATCAACTGGCCGTCGCGGGTAATGTCGAAACGACCGTACTGGGCGACGAAGTTGGCCCCCTGCCGTTGCCCCAGCTCGCTGAAGGTCACCTGCAGGTTGCCTATGCCGGCGCTGTCCCCCGGACTCATGCGCACATCCCGCTCCACGCCATAGTTGGATACCACGGTGGCGCCGGCCATGGTCATCGCGACCCCCAGGTGCCCCAGCACCATGCCGTAGTAGCTACGGGATTGACGCTTGAGCCCGTGCCAGCGACCGTGTCGCGAGCCGGATTTGTCCCACAGGTCCATAAAGGTGGTCACCGCCACCCAGGCGGCCGCCAGCAGGCCGGCGAAGGCCCAGGGCGTAAAGCCGCCATAAGTCAGCAGAACCGCGCAACTCAGCACCAGACTGAGCGCCGCCGGCCACAGTAACCGCCGGCCCAGCCAGCCGCCATCGGTGCGTTTCCAGCGGGAGAAAATGCCCGCCCCCAGCATCAGGCCCACGGCAATGGCCAGGGGGCTGAAGGTGAGGTTGTAAAACGGCTCGCCGATCGACAACCGACCCGCCCCCAGGTAATCGAGCACCAGCGGGTACAGGGTACCCACCAGCACCAGCAGGGTGGCGGCCACCAGCAGCACGTTGTTCAGCAGCAGGAAGATTTCCCGGGACAGCGAACCGTAACGGGTACGGGTGTGTACCACCGGCGCCCGAAACGCGTACAGGGTCAGACTGGACACGATGGTGATTGCCAGCAGCCCCAGCAGGAACGCGCCCCGGGTGGGATCGGAGGCAAAGGCGTGTACCGAGGTGAGCACCCCGGAACGCACCAAGAAGGTACCCAACAGACTGAGGGCAAAGGTGACAATGGCCAGCAGCACGGTCCAGGATTTGAACACCCCGCGCTTTTCGGTCACCGCCAGCGAGTGCACCAGGGCGGTTCCCGCCAGCCATGGCAACAGCGAGGCGTTCTCCACCGGGTCCCAGAACCACCAGCCACCCCAACCCAGCTCGTAATAGGCCCACCAGCTACCGAGGGCAATGCCCACCGTCAGGAACGACCAGGCCACGGTGGTCCAGGGCCGCGACCAGCGCGCCCAGGCCGCGTCCAGCCGACCGTTGATCAAGGCCGCGATGGCAAAGGCAAAGGCCACGGAAAAGCCGACGTAGCCCATATACAGCATCGGCGGATGCACGATGAGGCCAAAATCCTGCAACAACGGGTTCAGGTCCGCACCGTCCGCCGGTACGTTGGGCAGCAACCGCTCGAACGGGTTGGAAGTAATCAGAATAAACAGCAGGAAACCCACCGTCACCATGCCCATCACCGCCAGTACCTGGGCGATCATCACTGAGGGCAAACGCCGGCTGAACACGGCCACCGCCAGGGTCCAGCCCGCCAACATCAGGATCCACAACAGCAGGGAGCCCTCGTGACCGCCCCACACCGCGCTGAACTTATAGTACCAGGGCAACAGGCTATTGCTGTTATTGGCCACATAGGCCACCGAAAAGTCGTCCGTCACGAAGGCATGAGTAAGCAAGGCGAAGGCGATGGCGACGAACACAAACAGACCACTGGCCAGGGGCCGGGCAAATGCCTGCAGATGGTCGCGACCGCTGAGTGCACCCACCAACGGCACCGTTGCCAGCAGCACGGCAAGCAACAGGGAGAGAATCAGGCTGAACTGACCGAGTTCGGGATACATCGGACTTACCTCACTGCGTCACGGCGGACTCGGTATAGGGGTTTTCGACACCGGCTTTTTTGAGGGCATCGCTGACTTCCGGCGGCATGTAGTTCTCATCGTGCTTGGCCAACACCTGCTCCGCCATAAAGGTGCCCTCAGGGCTGAGGCGGCCAACGGCAACCACACCCTGCCCTTCGGCAAACAGGTCCGGCAGGATACCGGTGTACTGCATCGGCACCGAGGAGGCGAAATCCGTCACCCGGAACCGCACCGTGAGATCCTGCTGAGCACGTACCACCGAGCCCTGCTCTACCATGCCCCCGGCCCGAATCCGCACATTGGTCGGCGCTTCGCCTGCGGCGATCTGGCTTGGATCGTAGAACAGGTTGATGTTCTGCCTCAGGGCGTAGGTGGTCAAACCGACCGCGATACCGAGACCGGCGAGCAGGAACAGGATAATGGTCAGTCGTTTTTTACGGAGCGGATGCATGGCCAAAGTAAGTACTCGACATCAGGATGGGTGAATTCGGGAAAAGGAGGCGGCAGCAGGCACTTGTTCATCGGGGCTGGACTCCTCCAGTTTGAGCAGACGACGCTGCTCGCGGAGCACCCCGAGGCGACGGGAACGGGACCACAGTGCCAGCGCCGTCAGCAACAGCACGAACACGCCGTAGCACACCCACACATAGGGGCCATGGCCCTCCATGGTGAGAAACGCGGAAAAGGAATCAAACGCCATAGTGATTAGTGTCCCTCTGCACGAACGAGTTCCCGAACCCAACGGGTGCGCCGTTCACGCTGCAGAATTTCGGTTTGCATTCGATAACAGGCCAGCCAGCCAAACCATAGGTAAAGACCGAGAACTGACAACAGCAACGGCACCCACATTTCCGGCGGCATACTGGGCTTCTCGGTGAGCTTGAAGGTGGCCGGCTGGTGCAGGGTGTTCCACCACTCCACCGAATACTTGATGATGGGTATGTTCACCACCCCCACCAGAATCAGCACCGCCACCGCCCGGGCCGAGCCCTTCTCGTCGGCAATGGCGCTACCCAGAACGATGGCGCCAAAATACAGGAACAGCAGGATCAGCATGGACGTCAGCCGGGCATCCCAGATCCACCAGGTGCCCCAGGTGGGCTTGCCCCAGACCGCACCGGTGAACAACGCCAGAAAGGTCAGCACGGCGCCCACCGGCGCCACCGCCCGCACAAACAGGTCGGCCAGTTTCATCCGCCACACCAAGGTCACCACCGCCGCCACCGCCATCATGAGGTACACCGACTGGGCCAGAAAAGCACTGGGGACATGAATGAAAATGATGCGGTAACTGTTACCCTGCAGATAGTCCTTCGGCGCGAACGCCAGGCCCCAGACCAGTCCCGCCAGCAGCAGGCCAAGTCCCAACGCCAACAACCACGGCATCAGCCGACCCGCCAGACCGTAAAACCATTTTGGCGAGCCAAATTTGTGAAAGAGAGTCCACATCCGGTAATTACCTTTCTATCGCCCTTGCCGATTAAGGAGCCGCTGATTAACTGTTCGACAAACTGATGCGCAGTGCCGCCGCTCCGGCAAACGGTGCCAGCGTCAGCGCCAGTACCAGGAAGGCCACCATCAGCGCCAGATACCCTTCCACCGACGCACCTTCCGTTGCCGCCGCCACCGTCCCGGTACCAAAGATCAGCACCGGAATGTACAACGGGATGATCAGCAGCGACAGCAACACGCCGCCCGCCCTTAAGCCCAGGGTCAAGGCCGCGCCGATGGCACCGATCAGGCTGAGGACCGGGGTGCCAATCAG
>JBFHLR010000003.1:0-55981 GCA_041594735.1 Marinobacter sp. | reverse complement strand
CGCTGATGGCAGAAATCCGCAGAGTATCCGATTTTGCGCCAGACTATGGCGCTATCCTGGCAGACATGCTCTCCCTGTTTCACCGTGTCACGCTGGAACAGGTGGTACCTGGTAGCGCCGATAACGCCCTGGGTGATGCCCCGCAGGTTCAAACGCTCGCCCGCCAGTTGAGTGCGGAAGATGCCCAGCTGTTTTACCAAACCGCTTTACTGGGACGCAAAGATCTGACGGTTACGCCGGACGCTCGCATGGGCTTCGAGATGACCTTGCTACGCATGCTGGCGTTCCGCCCCGGCGCTGATCGTCGGGAGCCTCCGGCCATTGCCTCCGGCCAGCATGACAAGCCGGCCGCTCAGGATGAGCCCGAGCCTGCAACTCCCGCGCCCAATATCGCCGAAACCCTGAAGCCGCCACAGCCGGAGCGCCAGATTGAATGTCCGCCCTGGGAATCCGGCGACGATCCAATACCCGCAGTTGGTGAATCCGCCCAAGCGGATACGGGTTCGCCGCAGCAGGCCAGCGACAACGGGGCTGGGGGTCGCGAATCCCAGCCCGCTGTTGACCAAAACGTCCCTGCCGAACAGAATTTACCGCGCCTTGAGACGAGCAGAGACCAAAGCCCGCCTTCTCCGCTGCAGGCTGATGCAGAGGCGCTGACGGAGCCTGGCGGGGCGGCCCCGTCCGAGCACCAGTTGCCGGATGATGGCTCGCCTGCGGAGCACAACCAGCCAGTGACTGGCGAGTTTCATTGGCCCCGGGATTTTCGCAGCCTCGATATTGTGGGGATGCCTGGCAACCTGGCCAGCCATGCGGCGATGGAACGACGGGGTGATGACCTTGTGCTGACCCTGGATCTGGGCCATCAGCGGCTCTTGACCGAACGGCATCGCGAACGGATTGCGGAGGCGCTGAAACGGCGGTTCGGCGATCAGGTCAATTTACAGGTGGAAGTGGGGGAACCGGGCGCGGATACTCCGGCGGCCTGGGAAGAGCGTGCTCGCATTGCCCGCCAGAAAGCGGCGGAAGCATCGATACAGAACGATCCGCTGGTGCAGTCCATCGTTGAACGATTCGACGGGCGGGTGGTCGAAGATTCAATTAAACCGTTGCCTTAGCCTCCTGGAGGACGGCAGCGGTCATTGGCGAAACATAGAGGTAGGCCAGATGATGAATGGTATGGGCGATCTGATGAAAAAAGCCCAGAAAATGCAGGAAGAAATGCAGAAAGCCCAGGAAGAAATCGCCAAGGCTGAGGTAACCGGAGAGTCCGGGGCCGGCCTGGTCAAGGTGACCATGAATGGGCGACACGACGTCAGCCGGGTTGCTATCGACTCGTCGCTGATGAGCGAGGACAAAGAAATTCTGGAGGACTTGCTGGCCGCGGCGGTGAACGATGCGGTGCGTCGGGTAGAAGCCAACCAGAAGGATAAAATGTCCGGCATGATGTCTGGCCTGGGCATGCCCCCGGGTTTCAAGATGCCATTCTGAGGCGGATATCGTGGGGCTACGCGGAATGACTGCGAGGATGGACCATGGCGTTTAGTCCGCTGGTGGACGAATTGGTGGAATCGCTCTGCTGTCTGCCCGGTGTGGGGCAGAAAACGGCCCAGCGAATGGCGTTTCATTTGCTGGAAAAGGGACGCAGTGGGGGTGAAAGACTGGCCCGGGCCCTTGGTAAAGCCATGGAAGGGGTACGGCGTTGCGATCGCTGTCAGAACTTCTCGGATACTGAGATCTGTGGCATTTGTGCCAACCCTAAACGAAACACTGGCACGATCTGTGTCGTTGAGAGCCCTTCGGATCTGCTGGCCATCGAGCAGGCCGGCGACTACCAGGGCGGTTATTTCGTGCTGATGGGGCATCTCTCGCCCATCGACGGTATAGGGCCCGCCGATATCGGCATCGAGAAGCTGCTGCAGCGGATTGACGAAGACGCCACGTCCGAGCTGATCCTCGCGACCAATCCCACTGTGGAGGGAGAGGCGACCGCCCATTACATCGCGGACCGGCTCGATAGTCGCAATATCCTTGTCACTCGACTGGCCCACGGCATTCCGGTTGGCGGCGAGTTGGGTTATGTCGACGGATTCACGCTGACTCACGCATTTCGTGGTCGTAAACCGCTTCAGGACTGAGTTCCTTAAACCCATTCAACCAATCATGTGACATGACGTCCGAGACATCACCCAAGGCCCACTGGATTACCGAACCTGCCCAACTGGATGGCTGGCTCAGCGAACACGCCGGCCAGACACTGGCGGTTGATACCGAATTCGAACGGGTCTCGACCTTTTTTCCCATACCGGGCCTGGTCCAACTGGGCATCGGCACAGAGCTCTATCTGGTAGACCCGGATGTCGCCGCGGCATCGCCGGAGTTTGTCCAGGCAATGGCGGATCCGGACAGGCCCAAACTGCTGTACGCCATGAGCGAGGATTTGGAGCTGTTTCGCCACTGGCTCAATGTTCGGCCCACCGGAGCTCTCGATCTGCAGATCGGCGTGGCCCTGGCCGGTGGCGGCTTTTCCGTGGGCTATGCCCGTATCGTGGAAACCCTGTTTGGCCAGGCACTGGATAAATCCGCAACCCGATCGGATTGGCTTCAGCGGCCACTGAACCCGGCTCAGGAAGCCTATGCACTGGAAGACATACGGTATCTGGCGCCCCTTTACGATTGGGTACGGGAGAAGCTCCAGGGCAAGGGGCTGATGGCCGCGCTGGCGGAGGAGTCCACGCGATTTGCGGAGGAACTGTTCCAGCAGGATGATCCGGCAAGCCATTACCTCAGACTTCGCGGCGGTTGGGCTCTGGATACCAAACAGCAGCAAGTGCTGCAGCGACTGACCGAGTGGCGGGAACAGCAGTGCCGTGACCGGAATCGGCCGCGTAACCGGGTGCTCCCTGATGCGGTACTGATTGGACTGGCTGAGCGCCTGCCCGCCAGTAAGGGCGACATGCAGGCGGTGAAAGGCATACCTTCGGTGGTGGTACGCAAATACGGTGATCAGCTGTTGGAGCTGATTAATGAGACCGGGACGCCATTGCACGAATTTACACGAATTCGTCCTCCTTTGACCAGGGACCAACAAAAGCAATACAAACAACTTAAACAGGTTTTCCATACAATAGCGGAAGCCCATGCGGTGCCGATTGAACTGCTGGCACCGAGAAAACGCCTGGAAGCCGTGGTACAGAATGGTCTGGCGCAGGCGGGGACCTTGCGCGAAGGCTGGCGACAGGCACTGATTGCGCCAGTGAGTAAATCGATTGAGGCCATACTAAACCCATGAACGACAAACAGTTCGTCTCCGTGTTCCGGAGCGGCAAGAAAGATGACACCTACCTTTTCGTCCGTCGCGGACAGGCGTGGGACGAGTTGCCTGAACCCCTGAGAGCGGTGTTTGGCGAGCCAGTCCATGCCATGGACCTGATCCTCACCCCGGACAGGAAGCTGGCCCGCACAACTGGCCAGGCCGTGTTGGAGGCCCTGGAGGAACAGGGGTTTTACCTGCAAATGCCTGAAGAACAGGATAGTTACGTCGTAGAGTTTAAGGAAAAACTGCGGAAACCTCGACAATGATCGCGGCGGTTCCATTCTGGCAGCGCAAGCGCCTGGAGGACATGTCCCCAACCGAATGGGAATCGCTTTGTGATGGTTGCGGCCAATGTTGCCTGGTCAAACTTGAGGACGAAGACACCGACGAGGTTTATCACACCGACCTGGTGTGTCGATACATGGACAGTGACAGCTGCCGGTGCACGGTATATCCCGAGCGGCTTAAGAAGGTGCCGGGCTGTACCGTGTTGAGCGTCGGCACCGTCGCCGACTACAGTTGGCTGCCCCGTACCTGCGCGTACCGGACCCTGGCTGAAGGTCGCCCCTTGCCGGACTGGCATCCGCTACGATCGGGCGATCCCAACTCGGTGCATGAGGCAGGTGTTTCGGTCCGCCATCGCGTCATTTCTGAGGCGGAGGTGCCGGAAGGTGACTGGGAAGAACACATCATTCATTGGATATTGTAAATGAACGCTGACGCTCAAATCGCGTATGGTATTTTCTGGGCAGTCTATATTGTTGGCTTCCTGATCTTTTTCATCATGATGAGCCGGCTGTTCCGGATCATCCCGCTGTATGGATTGCGGACACTGCTGCAGGCCGTACTGGTAGCCGCGCTGCTAACACCGGTGGAATCATCGGAAGTGGCTGGTTGGTGGATACCGGCGTGGCTGCACGGTGGATATGAAACTATCCTCGGTAATGTCGACGAATCCGTCAGAGCCTTCTTCAACATGGGGCTGGCCGGCCTGCTGGTGGCCTTGATCTGGATGCTTGATCTGGTTCGCTATCGGCTGGTATCCCGCTGAAAATTCTGCCATTGAATCCACGGAGCTGACATGAGACGAGTTGGACGTTTTATTGCCTTACTGCTGCTGGCCAGCGTGATGGGGGGCGAGGCGACGGCCCAAACACCGAGCGAAGATGTCGATGTCCGTGTGGTGGTGGATATCTCGGGCTCCATGAAGACCAACGACCCGGGGAATCTCCGCCAACCGGCGGTTCGCCTGCTCGCCCGCCTGATTCCGGAAGGCGCCAGCGCCGGCGTCTGGACGTTCGGTCAGTACGTCAACATGCTGGTGCCCCATGGTCAGGTTGATGAGGCCTGGCGGAACCGTGCCATTGAGCGCTCTGGCGAAATCAATTCTGTCGCACTCAGGACAAACCTTGGCGAAGCCCTCGAAGTCGCCGGTAATCGCTACTACAGCGGCGGTCGTCTCGATGCCACGCACTTTATTCTGTTGACCGATGGTCAGGTTGATGTGTCCCCGGAGCCGGCGGCCAATGCCGCAGAGCGTGAGCGGGTCCTCGGCAGCGTGCTGTCAGAACTGGAGCAGGCGGGGGCAACGGTGCACACGGTCGCACTCTCCGACAAAGCCGATCTGGCATTGCTGCAGAGCTTCGCGGACCAGACCGGCGGCAGCTACAGCTTTGCAGAAACGGCCGAGGAACTGAATCGTGTTTTTCTGCAGGCACTGAATGCAGCGGTGCCCCAGGAGCAATTACCCATCAAAGGCAATCGGTTCCTGGTGGATTCCGGCGTCAAGGAGTTTACCGCGCTCATTTTTCCCGGCGAGCCGACCACCGCTTCCACCGAACCCCTGGCCCTGAGGGGCCCCGATGACCAACGCAGAACCGCAGCCAACCCCGGGGTGGGGGCGCGCTGGATTCATGAGCCTGGCTACGATCTGGTGACCCTAACCAATCCCCGCTCTGGAGAATGGCAATTGGAGGGCACGCTGGGGCAAGACAGCCGAGTAACAGTGGTCAGCGACCTTCGGTTAATGGTGTCGCCGCTACCGCCCAGGTTTCGTGAAGGTGAGACTGCGGAACTCGAGGCCTGGTTTCTGGAGCAGGAAGAGCGGATCACCAATCCGGATTTCCTGGGGGTCATCGAGGTGTCGCTGAGCCTGACGGCAGCCGATGGCCGTTCCGGCACGAAAACCCTGTCTTCAGCACAGCCCCCGGAAGATGGCGTCTATCGTGACCAGATCAGCCGGTTGCCCGAATTCGGCGATTACCAGTTGGAACTGATTGCCGATGGCCAGACCTTTTCTCGTAAATTCAGTCAAGTACTGACCTATGTGGGCCCGGAAGGGGCATCCCCACAAGCCCCGGCGCCGATCATGGCCGAAAGCGAGCCAGAGGCGCCGATCACCTCTGAGCAGCCGATGGAGATGGCCTCTGGGCCTGTAGAGCCGTCAGTCGCCGCCGTTCCAGAGGCTGGCCCCATCGACCTGGACGCGCTTGAGCATCCTGAACCGGTCGTACCCGAAGGCTCTGCTCCGGCCACTGACTGGACGGTCTATCTGATGGTGGCTGGCTCGGTCACGATTCTGGCGTTTGTCGGATTTGGGTTGTGGGTCAGGGGCAGCCGGCGTGCCAAGGCCTCCCAGCAAGCAGCCGCTGAGGCGACGCCAATCGCCGAACCCGCGGCGATGGAAGGAGTAGAGGAACGGCCGGAAGAAGTAGAGGAGGTTCCAGAGGACGCGCCCGCTGCTAAATCGGTTGATGTTTCGGACGTTGAGACCGAAGAATCAATTGCTGCCGGCAAGGTGGAAGAGGTGGAAGACGCGGATGAAGAGTTTGGGCTCGAAGACTTTGATCTTTCCGAAATCGAGAGTCCAGACGAGCCGGCTGAAACGGATGACGTATCCGAAAAGCCAGATGCGACCGAACCAGGCGCCCCGGAAACTCCGCAGGAAAAGCCGGAAGTGAGTCGGTAACCGGGCTCCTGTGAGCAGACAAAGATAGCATCCTTATCAAACCCGCAGCGAACCGATATACTCCCTCCTGCACCGATCTTCAACCGAACAGGAACAGACACCATGAAGTTCACCGGTACCGAAAACTACGTCGCCACCGACGATCTGCAAATGGCGGTTAACGCCGCAATCTCGCTGCAACGGCCGCTGTTGATTAAAGGGGAGCCAGGTACCGGTAAGACGTTGCTGGCGGAGGAGATGGCGTCGGCGCTGGGAATGCGCTTGATTCCGTGGCACATCAAATCCACCACCAAAGCCCAGCAGGGGTTGTACGAGTACGACGCGGTGTCCCGGCTACGGGATTCCCAACTGGGTGATGAAAAGGTCAAGGACATCAGCAACTACATCGTCAAGGGTAAGCTGTGGGAAGCCTTTGAATCCGACGAGCAGGTTGTACTGCTGATCGACGAGATCGACAAAGCCGACATCGAGTTTCCCAATGATCTTTTGCTCGAGCTGGACCGGATGGAGTTCTTTGTTTACGAGACCCAGCAATTTGTGAAGGCCAAGCAGCGCCCCATCGTGGTGATTACCAGTAACAACGAGAAGGAATTGCCGGACGCCTTCCTGCGTCGGTGTTTCTTCCATTACATCAGCTTCCCGGACCACGACACCATGAAAGACATCGTGGACGTGCATTTCCCCAATATCCAGCAGGAGATTGTGCGGGATGCGCTGGAGGTCTTTTTCGACGTGCGCAAGGTGCCGGGCCTGAAGAAAAAACCTTCAACGTCGGAGCTCATCGACTGGCTCAAGCTGCTCATGGCGGACGAGCTGTCCGCCAAAGTGCTGCAGGAAGGCGAGTCCAGTTCCGCATTGCCTCCTCTGTATGGCGCTCTGGTGAAGAATGAACAAGACGTTCATCTGCTGCAGAAACTGGCATTCATGGCCAGACGTCGCGGCTGATCAGGCAGCGGCGTAAACTTAAGGTGGACCAACGGCGGTGTTTGTGGAACGCCGCCCAACACCGCTAAGTACCACAAGAGTCCTGGGGTATACGATGCTGATTGAATTTTTCCTTGAAGTCCGGCGTGCCAAGGTTCCGGCCAGCCTGCGGGAGTTTCTGGACTTACTGGAAGCGCTGAAGAACCGGCTGGCTTTCGCCAACATGGAAGAGTTCTATTATCTGGCTCGTTTGTGCCTGGTGAAGGATGAGCGCCATTTCGATAAATTCGATCGCGCCTTTGACGCCTACTTCAAGGGCATCGAGAACCTCGATGCGCTGTTGGAGTCGCTGATTCCGGAGGACTGGCTGCGGGCCGAGTTCGAGAAGCAGCTTTCCGATGAGGAAAAAGCAAAAATTGACTCCCTGGGCGGGCTTGAAGAGCTGATCGAGGCGTTCAAGCAGCGCATGGAAGAGCAGAAGGAGCGTCACCAGGGCGGGAACAAATGGATTGGCACCGGTGGCACCTCGCCATTTGGGGCCAACGGCTACAACCCGGAAGGATTTCGCATCGGGCAGAAAGACGGTCGCCAGGGTAGGGCGGTGAAGGTCTGGGAAAAACGCGCCTACAAAGATCTGGACGACAGCCTCACGCTCGGAATCCGTAATATCAAGGTGGCTTTGCGGCGCCTCCGCAAGTTCGCTCGTCAGGGCGCGGCGGATCAGCTGGACCTGGACGACACCATTGCCTCCACGGCCCGCAATGCCGGCTACCTGGACCTCAAGATGGTGCCTGAGCGTCATAATGCCGTGAAGGTACTGATCTTTTTCGATGTCGGTGGATCAATGGATCCGCACATCCGCGTCTGCGAAGAACTGTTTTCCGCCGCACGGCTTGAGTTCAAGCACATGGAGTATTTCTATTTCCACAACTTCATTTACGAGAGCGTGTGGAAAAACAACATCCGGCGCATGAATGAGACACTGGATACCTGGGACATCCTGCACAAGTATACCCCCGACTATAAGGTGATCTTTGTCGGTGACGCCACCATGGCGCCTTACGAGATTTCCCATCCCGGCGGCTCCATCGAGCACTGGAACGAAGAGGCGGGGGCAACCTGGTTCCAGCGGGTGACGGATCACTTCCGCAAGGTTGTGTGGTTGAACCCGCTCCCCGAAGGCTACTGGGGCAGCGGCGGTTCCCTGGGAATCACCAAGCAGCTGGTCAATGACCACATGTACCCCCTCACCATTGAGGGCCTGGAATCGGCGATGAAACAGCTCAGCAAATAACTCGCAGCGGGTTATTGGCGCATCGAAAAGTTTAATGACCTTGCTGTTCAGCGTATACGCCCAGGATGGGCAATCGACTCGACTTAAAAGTAGGATGCTGGTAAGCGAAGCGAACCGCATCAAAGCCTACTCTTAACGCGGGGCACTGTTAAAACAACGAGAATGGTGCGCTTCGGCTGCGCCTCTCCGCATCCTACAAACAGTGCATGGTCGGGGACGACCGTGTTCTTCCATTATCGTCACGCCAAGCTTCCAAGCTCAAAAAAAAAGCCGATGCGGTTGAGGGCATCGGCAAAGCTCGGCATATCAAGCGGTCATCACTGAAAAGCACTCCCGCTAACCGGTCTTTAGCAAGCTTGGGGCCATCTTAATAAACTGAATATAAAACAAATAGATGGATTGCGCCTCTCCGATGCGCCTGGGGCTGCTACGATGGCCTTGCACGTTCGTTGTAAAAGATTCCGACAGCGCCACTTTCCAAATTGGTGATCTGTATACCGTTCTTGCTCCAATGCCGGTGTTGCCCTCCCTTTACATTCGTTACATAACATTACAAGGGCTGGAATCGTTATGGCGGTATTGGGGTCTCCGCGCAGAACTTCCGCATTCCTGGGGGCGCTCGCAGGCTGGTTGTTGCTTTCGTTTCCGGGGCAGGCAGAGGAATCGCTGGATCAGCGGCTCGATCAACTTAAGGGGGACGTCGCGGCGCTTAGCCAGGAGCTATTCGAGCTCGAGGAGGCCGTGTTGCACCCGGCCGATACCCGGGTGTCGATTTTTTTATCTGTTAGCCGCGGCGATGCCATCGCACTGGATTCCATCGAACTGCGGATTGATGGTGAGCCCGTCGCCTCTCACTTGTACACCGATCGTGAGTACGCTGCCCTGAACGAAGGCGGGTTACAGAGACTGTATGTGGGCAATGTCCCGTTGGGGGCGCACCAGATCACCGCGACCATGACGGCACTAACGGAGAATCACCGGTATTTGCGTCGAGAAACCCAATTGCGCTTTCACAAGCGTGGAGGGGAATCCCGCTTCCGTTTGTTGCTGGAAGCGCCCGCACCGGCTTACGAGCCGGTCCTGTCGATACAGGGTGGCGGCTAGGATGCTCCATCGCAGGGCCGTCGATGCCCTGAAGCGGATAATCGCCGTTCTGTGCTGCGCCCTGGCCTGGCAGGGGAGTCTGTCGGCCAGCGAACTCTCTGACGGTGAACGACAGCGATTGGCCCGGTTCGCCTACGCCAGCACAGAACCGGTGCTTGCTCTAAGTTGGCTCAGCGGGCGGAGGGACTAAGCGCCCAGCCTGGAAATGTTCCAAATCTCGTTGAATCGACAACTGGCCAGGCTTGCCCAGTCAGTGCCAGAGACGTCGGACCAAGCGGAGCGCAGGCGAGCGATTGCCGCCCTGCAGCGCAGAGTCAGCGCCTTGGCTCCGGAGGCCACCGACCCGCAGCGAGAGGAGCTTGCGAGTCTGCAGACCACCCTGGCCGATATTGCCGCCGCTTAGGTGCCGATGGCCGGCCGGTTAGAAGAGTCGAAAGGTTCGGTCACGGGATTGCTTGCGCTTACTCTGAGTGGCCTGAAACGTCTGAGGCAGCTCCGGCATCAAACCCAGCCCCTGTATGAGAAGAGCCTGGCTGCGCTGGATCGCCTCGCTGTGGCATTCCTCGAATCAGAAGACCAGCGCATTAACGTAGCACTGGAACGCACAGAACAGCACCTGGCTCACCTTTATGAACGCCTGGCTTTAAGGCATCAGGAGGGCGAACGTCCATGACAAAGCCCCTTTTTGTCTACTCCTCGGATGTGAAAGTGCTGCGTTCTGAATCCGGCATGGACTTGCCGGTATCAGCCGCGGAGGCGCCGGCAGCCGAGACATTGACGGTTTTGATCACGACGCAGGCCATCGTGTTGAACGGTGTTAACAACGGCCCATGAGCAATATCCGCCAGGTGTTTGAAGCTCAGAAGACCGCCCTGTATGCCCTCTATCATCGGGCGCTGCGCCAGAATCCGGCGCTGGAGGGCAAGCTCCTGCTGGAACTTGTTATCGAACCCGACGGCCGCGTGTCTCACTGCAAGGTGGTCAGTTCCGAACTGGCGAACCCGGCGCTTGAACAGCGACTGGCCAATCGGGTTCTGCTGTTTGATTTTGGCGCCAGTGATGTAGAGCGGCGCACAGTCCGGTTCCCAATCGATTTCCTGCCATCCTGATCGGTACGGAAGTTGCTGGCTACCGTTCGATGGTGATTCTGGGCAAGGTGGGTCTGGGTAAGGTCAGGGATTGGGTGGGTGCCATGACCCTGGCTTCGCCGGTGACCACTTTCTGCCCGTTTTGATTGCGGACGTCACAGCCGATCAATACGCGGTTTTTCGCTTCCTTGGCCAGGACCGTCAGATTAACGGTCAGGGTGTCCTGAACTTTGACTGGCCGTTTAAAGGCCAGGTTCTGTTCCAGGTAAATGGTGCCGGGGCCAGGCAGCACCGTCGCCAGGGCGGCGGAAATCAGGGAACCGCTCCACATGCCATGGGCGATACGTTCCTTGAATGGGGTGCTGGCGGCAAACTCGGCGTCCAGGTGAACCGGGTTCACGTCCCCCGACATGGCCGCAAACAGCACCAGTTCATCCTCGGCGAGAGTGCGGGAGAAGGTTGCGCTATCCCCGACCTGAAGTTCGTCGTAGGTTATATTTTTAAGCTGATCGGGAGACTGATCCATTACCGGGCCTCATGGGTGAGGGAGAACGACTTGTATGGCTGAAAACTACCTCATCGTTCTCAAAACTGCTATTCTCTCCCGACTTTTTAGGGTTGAGACTTTCGTCTGGTTGTTTTTTGGTCATTCGGTGATCAATGGCGATGCCGCTTGGATATCAGAACGGTCCCCCAGTCATAACATTCAATAAAATTTAAACAGGGCGATGCTAGCGTGTTCCGGTCGATCGACACGGATCAGTCGGCTGTGTCCGATAATGACTATAAGCACAAATGGAAACAGGAGATGGTGTGATGGATTTTGCGCAGTTCTATCAGGATAAATACCCGGCGGGCACACCGCGCGAGGTGGACCTGGAACAATACCAAAGCATGATTGAGGTATTCGAACAGGCGGTGAAGAAATTTGCCGATCGTCCGGCATTCAGCGCCGTAGGCGTTACGCTGACCTATCGTGACCTGGATACGCAAAGTCGTAATTTCGCCGCCTGGCTCCAGAACAAAACCAACCTCAAGCCGGGTGACCGCATCGCCGTCCAGATGCCGAACGTGACCCAGTACCCGGTGGTGGTTTATGGCGCCATGCGTGCCGGTCTGATCGTCGTGAACACCAATCCTCTGTACACCACCCGTGAAATGGAGCACCAGTTCAACGATTCCGGTGCCAAGGCGTTGGTGGTGTTGGCAAACATGGCGGAAAATGCCGAGAAGGTACTCCCGCACACCGGTATTGAGCATGTCATCGTGACCGAAATCGCTGATATGCATTCGCCCATCAAACGTACCCTGATCAACGCGGTGATCAAGCACGTCAAGAAAATGGTGCCGCCGTTCAACTTGCCGAAGGCCCACAAGCTTCCGGCCGTGCTGAGCGCAGGCAGCAAAGAAAAGTTCACGCCGGTGGAAGCCAAGAAGGACGATATCGCGGTTCTGCAGTACACCGGTGGCACAACGGGTGTCGCCAAGGGCGCGATGCTGACTCACGGTAATTTGGTTGCGAACCTGCTGCAGACCCGTCCGATGATGGGCGAGATGATCCAGGATGGGCAGGAAGTGGTTATCGCACCGCTGCCGCTGTACCACATCTACTCCTTCACCCTGAACTGCGGCATCATGCTGGAAGCGGGCTGCCACAACGTGCTGATCCCGAACCCCCGCGATATTCCGGGTTTCGTGAAGGAATTGAAGAAGCACAAGTTCACCGCTTTCCTTGGTCTGAACACGCTGTTTGTTGCGCTGTGCAATAACGAAGAGTTCAAGGCCCTGGATTTCAGTGGCCTCAAGCTCACCGCCTCCGGTGGTATGGCGCTCACCAGCGACACCGCAAAACTGTGGAAGCGGGTCACCGGTTGTGAAATCACCGAAGGTTACGGTATGACCGAGACCTCACCGGTGGTTACATTCAATCCGCCGTCGGCGATTCAGTTGGGCACCATTGGTCTGCCTATCTGCAACACCGAAATCAAGACCATTGACGAGGAAGGCAATGAGACACCGCTGGGTGAGCCGGGTGAACTCTGCGTCAAGGGGCCTCAGGTCATGCGCGGTTACTGGCAGCGTCCAGAGGACACTCAGAAGTCTTTCACAGACGATGGCTTCCTGCGTACCGGTGACGTGGCCCTGATCCAGGAAGACGGCTTCATTCGCATCGTCGACCGCAAGAAGGACATGATCATCGTATCCGGCTTCAACGTGTTCCCGAACGAAATCGAAGACGTGGTAAGCAGCCACCCGAAAGTGGTGGAGTGCGCCGCCGTTGGTGTGCCGGACAAGAAGAGCGGAGAGGCCGTGAAGGTCTTTCTGGTACCTTCTTCCGGGGATCTGTCCGAGGGCGAGCTGAAGGAATTCTGCCGCGAACGTCTGACAGCCTACAAGGTGCCCAAGCTGTTTGAATTCCGTGAGGAGTTGCCGAAGACCAACGTGGGCAAGATCCTGCGCCGGGAGCTCCGTGACGAGGCCGTCAAATAAGGCTGCGTTAACGGATGGGCCGGTACTGTCCGGCCCATGCTTTCCAAAGACCCTGCCACGGCAGGGTTTTTTCGTTCATTGCGATGGTCAATCACGGTAGACTAGACCCCCGAGCTTACATCCCTGAACATACATTCCTGAACAACCCCAGGGAGCCTCCAGGAGCCAGCAACGATTGGTCATTCTTCAGAGTCTCCCCAGCTCCACGGTGTTTCCTGTCCATGAAGCAGTCACGAAAGCCCAGCCAACGATCCACGCCGGTCTATAGCCCGCAGGCGAGGGCGTTACTGGATCAACTCGATCATTGTGCACAGAGCGAGGCGGCCAAAATTCGCCGGCTGGTTCATCGCTACAAAGGCCAGCCGGATGAGCGGCAGTTACTGCAGCTTGGCGAATTGTTGAGCCGGGGCCAGGAGCGGGTGCGTCAACGTCGTGACGGTCATCGTCAGGCGTCATTTCCCGCCGGGTTACCGGTCAGTGATCGGGTAGACGATATCGCGAAGGCGCTGGAACAACATCAGGTCATCATTGTTGCCGGTGAAACCGGCTCCGGTAAGACCACCCAGATTCCCAAAATCTGCATGAATGCGGGACGGGGCATTCGCGGGCTCATTGGCCATACCCAACCGCGGCGACTTGCCGCCCGCAGCGTGGCGTCGCGAATCGGCGAGGAGTTGGGGGACCAGGCAGGGACGGTGGTCGGGTATCAGATTCGTTTTTCCGATACCACCAGTGAGTCATCCCGAATCAAGGTCATGACCGATGGCATCCTGTTGGCGGAAATCCAGCATGACCGGTTCCTGGACCGTTACGACACCCTGATCATTGATGAGGCCCACGAACGCAGCCTGAATATTGATTTTCTGCTCGGATACCTCAAGCAGTTACTGCCGAAACGGCCGGATTTGAAGGTCATCATCACCTCGGCCACCATCGAGGTGGAGCGATTCAGCGATTTTTTCGGCGACGCGCCGGTCATCGAGGTCAGCGGCCGCACCTATCCTGTAGAGATGCGCTACCGGCCGCTGGCGGGTGACGAAGACGACAGGGATCAGAGTTGGTCGGACGCCGTGTTGGGCGTGTTGGCGGAAATTGAGAGTCATGAGCGTCAGGAAAAGAAGAGTCCCGGCGATGTCTTGATCTTCCTGCCCGGCGAACGGGAAATTCGCAACCTGAGCAAACAGCTGCGCCATGCCGACCTCAAACACTCCGAAGTGTTGCCGCTGTACTCGCGGCTAAGCAATCAGGAGCAGAACCGTGTGTTCCAGCCCCATCGGGGCCGCCGTATTGTGCTCTCCACCAACGTGGCGGAAACCTCGTTGACCGTACCCGGCATCCGGTACGTGATCGATACCGGTGTTGCCCGTATCAGCCGTTATAGCGTGCGCTCCAAGATTCAGCGCCTCCCGGTGGAACCAGTGTCCCAGGCCAGTGCCAACCAGCGGGCCGGGCGTTGCGGCCGGGTGGCGCCGGGCATTTGCTTTCGTCTCTACGATGAAAGCGATTACCTCAATCGTCCGGAGTACACAGACCCGGAGATTCTGCGGACCAATCTGGCGTCGGTCATTCTCCAGATGGCCACCTCCGGGCTGGGGGATATTCGCAACTTCCCGTTTCTCGAGGCACCGGACAACCGGCTCATCAATGACGGCTACAAACTGCTGGAAGAGCTCAACGCGGTGGATGGCCAGCGAAGGGTCAGCGCGTTAGGGCGGACCATGGCTCGACTGCCCCTGGATCCACGATTGGCCAGAATGCTGGTGACAGCCGCTGAACAGCGCAGCCTGAGCGAAGTGCTGATCATTAT
The DNA here is from genome assembly GCA_041594735.1 of Marinobacter sp. Taxonomy (GTDB): domain Bacteria; phylum Pseudomonadota; class Gammaproteobacteria; order Pseudomonadales; family Oleiphilaceae; genus Marinobacter. Next base: position 40,993 of record JBFHLR010000003.1, on the reverse strand, counting down.
CGCCGGCCTCAGTATCCAGGACCCCAGGGAACGACCGCAGGAGAAACAGCAGGCTGCAGACCAGGCCCACGCCGAATTTGTCGATAAGGACTCGGATTTCATCAGTCTGCTCAATTTATGGAATTTCTACGAAGATCAGCGCCAGGAGCAGTCGCAGAATCAGCTCAAGAAACTGTGTAAGAAGTATTATTTGTCCTGGTTACGGATGCGCGAATGGCGGGATATCCATCGTCAACTGACCCTGATCTGCCGCGAGCAGAAACTGGCGATCAACCAGGACGCCGCCAGTTACCAGGCGATCCATACCGCCATCCTCGCCGGCCTGTTGGGGCAGGTGGCGACCAAGTTGGAGAAGCGGGAATACCTGGCGACCCGTAATCGTAAGGTGGCGATCTTTCCGGGCTCCAAGGTCGCCAAAACCGCGCCCAAGTGGCTGGTTGCCGCTGAGGTGGTGGAGACCAGTCGGGTATTCGCGCGCATGGTGGCACGGATTGAGCCGGAGTGGATCGAGCCGCTGGCCGGCCACGTTGTTAAAAGAAACTATTTCGAGCCGCACTGGGAGCGAAAGCGGGCCCAGGTCATTGGTTACGAGAAGGTGACGCTCTATGGCCTCGACATTGTTCCCCGGCGCAGAATCGGCTACAGCAAGATTGATCCGGTGGAGTCCCGCACCCTGTTCATCCGCCGAGCACTCGTAGAGGGGGATTTCCACACCAAGGCGCCGTTTATTCAGCGGAACCAGGCACTGCTGGCATCGGTCGATGAGCTGGAGCGGAAGAGCCGCCGGCGCGATCTGTTGGTGGACGATGAGGTGCTGGCGGAGTTTTACGACCAGCGCCTACCGGCAGAGGTGGTTAGCGGCCAGCACTTTGAACGATGGTGGAAGGCCCTGCCGCACGAAGAGTTGAAGGTGCTGGAGTTGACCGAGGCCGATATCCTTCAGCGGTCGGTGCAGGAATCGGCGGACCAGATGTACCCGGATTACCTGGAGTGGGATGGGGTCAGTTACCCGCTGTCTTACCAGTTCGAGCCCACGGCGACGGATGATGGTGTCACCCTGAAGGTGCCGGTGATGGCGTTGAAGCAGTTACCGAACCAGCGCCTGGAATGGCTGGTGCCGGGCCTGGTGCGCGAAAAGTGCATCGCCCTGATCAAGGGGCTGCCGAAATCGCTGCGCCGTAATTTTGTGCCGGTGCCCGATTTTGTCGATGCGGCCCTGGCGGCCATGGTGCCTGGCAATGAGCCTCTGGCGCTGAAGCTTGGTGATCAGCTGCGCAAGATGACCGGCGTACAGATTGATCCGGCGTCCTGGTCAGAAACGTCGTTGCCAGCGCACTTACGCATGAACGTTAACGTCGTCGACGATCAGGGCAAGACCATTGCCCAGGGCCGGAATACCGATGAACTCCAGAAGCGGCTGGAAGGACGCGCCGAAGCCGCGCTGACCGCAAGCCAATCCCTCACCGAAACGGAGACTCTGCCGGAGGCCGAGGATTGGCAGTTCGGGGAACTCCCGGAGAGCATCAAAACCGAAAAGGGTGGGATGCAGGTCACGGTTTATCCGGCACTGGAAGACCGAGGTGGGCGCGTCGGTTACACCCGTTATCTCGATCCACTCACGGCCGAGGATGAAACCCGCAAGGCGGTGGCCCGGCTGATCTTGAACCGCCTCGGAAATTCGTTGGACGGCATCGACCGCCGTTTGCGGCATTTCAAAGCATCGGCGTTGCTGTTCGCACCGGTCGGTCAGGCCCGGGTATTGTTGGATGATTTACTGTTGGCCACCGCCATGGCTCATTTCTTGGCCGAAACGTTGCCTCGAAGTGCAAGCGCCTTTGATACCGTCTATGACCAACACCGGGGCGATTTTTTTGCCGCGCTGGAGCAAGCAGACGAAGTATTGCATCAAGCGATGACCGGTTATCATCGGGTGATGAAGCAGCTTAAGGGGAAGATTAATCTGGCCCTTGCCAACAGCATGGTGGACTTGAAGTTTCAGTTGCAGCAGCTGGTTTATCCGGGGTTTATGGTGGCAACCCCGACGGGCTGGCTCGACCAGCTCGAGCGCTATTTCGAGGCCGCCGACGTCCGCCTTGAGAAAATGCCCAGAGAAATGGGGCGTGAGCGCGAATTTCTGCACACCATCGAGCCGCTGTGGGCCCGATACGCGAAAAAACTGGAGCAGCAACAGCGCCAGGGCATTCGCGATCCTGAACTGGTGGTGTACCGGTGGATGCTGGAGGAATTCCGGGTATCCTATTTTGCCCAACAACTGGGCACTCGCATGCCCGTCTCAGTAAAGCGGCTGGACAAACAGTGGGCCAGCGTCAAGGTATAGGACGGCTTTGGTGAAACCGGTATTGCCTCTGGTCATCAGGGCCAGTTTTTGGCTGCCAACAATCCCGGTAGGCCGGCCAGCTATAGAGGGGCAAGCAGTTGATCCAGAATATGCTAGTATTCCCGCTCAACGAGAAGGCTTTCAATAACCCGAAGACTTTCAATAACCCGAAGACTTTCAATAACACACTGTGGGGTTACGCGTGATTAAAGCTGTGATCAGCGGTACGGGACTCTATACACCGCCAGCAACAATTTCTAACGATGAATTGGTCGAGGCGTTCAATGCTTTCGTGGAACTCCATAACGCACAACATGCGGACGCCATCGCCCGGGGCGAGAGGGAGGCACTGCAGCCTTCGTCCTCCGCCTTCATCGAAAAAGCGTCCGGCATCAAGAGTCGGCACGTTATAGACCGTGAAGGGATTCTGGATCCCGAGCGCATGTGTCCACGCATACCGGAGCGAAGCAACGACGAGCCCTCGGTTCAATGTGATATGTCCGTGGCGGCCTGCAAGGAAGCGCTGGAACAGGCCGGTAAAACCGCGGCTGACGTCGATGCTGTGATCGTGGCTTGCTCCAACATGCAGCGTCCGTATCCCGCCATTTCAGTCGAAGTCCAGCAGGCACTGGGCATTAACGGCTTCGCGTATGATATGAACGTGGCGTGCAGTTCCGCGACGTTTGGCCTGCAGGCCGCAGTGAACGCCGTTGAGAATGGTACTGCGCGCGCGGTGTTGGTAGTGAACCCGGAGATCTGCTCAGGTCACCTCAACTTCCGTGATCGGGACAGCCATTTCATTTTTGGTGATGCCTGCACCGCCATTTTGGTGGAGCGTGACAGCAACGTGGCTGACGGCAAAGGCTTCGATATTCTTGGTACGCGCTTAAAGACCCAGTTCTCCAACAACATCCGTAATAATTTCGGCTTCCTCAATCGCGGCGATGAAAGCGGGATCGGCCAAGTGGACAAGCTGTTTGTTCAGCAGGGTCGCAAGGTGTTCAAAGAGGTATCGCCGATGGTGGCGGAGACCATTCAGGGGCACCTGGAAAGCCTGTCCATGGGCCCGGACGACCTGAGCAGGCTCTGGCTCCATCAGGCCAACCTCAATATGAACCAGCTGATTGCCCGCCGTGTGCTTGGACGAGATGCCACGGTCGAGGAAGCGCCGGTTATTCTGGACGAATACGCCAATACCTCATCGGCGGGTTCTGTCATCGCCTTCCACAAGTACAGCGGTGATCTGAAGCCCGGCGATTTGGGGGTGATCTGCTCCTTCGGCGCCGGGTATTCCATCGGCAGCGTGATTGTACGTCGTCGCTAGGGCGCTTCTGATCAAGTCCGAGCCCTCTCCGAGCGTCCAGGCGACGCGCGGAGACGATTTGGACCTTCCCGGAATCTTAAGTGCCTAAGAATCGGTTGCCAGGCTGCGAAGGCTGTCTGGTAGCCGGCAGGAAGACCTTAGTGTTCGGTCTACCCAGACCATCTTGGCATACCCTTCTGCATAGAGATCCCCGTTCTCTGTGTCGTTCAGGGTGTAGTAGGTTTCCAGGCTGGAATTTCCGGCCTTTCCCACGTATGTTTGCACCTCGACAGTCGCCGGGTGCCTGATTTCTTTGATAAAGGTTGCACCTGTTGTCACGATGACCGCACCGGTGGTGGCGTCGTTGTCAGCGAGGCCAAGGGAGGTCAGCCAGTCCATTCGGGCCTCCTCGAAGAATCGGAAGTATACGGTGTTGTTTGCGTGACCCAAGGCATCCATATCGCCCCAGCGGAGAGACAGGGTGATGCTTCGAACGGGGTTGCCGGATACAGGCATAACGATTCCTCTGGTGTTAGCGCAAGGCCGAGAATAGGGTATTCCGTGGTGCGGTATTTTTGACGAAACGAGATGGAAAGCACAACCTCAGGACTGATATGACCCAAAGTTTCCCGTTGCTTCGTAAACAATTCCTGCTGCTGATGGTGTTGCTGGTTCTGGCTCCGGGGCTGTTGGCCCAGCCCAGCCCGCCAGAATCCGTAACGATCGCCACGGATCCTTATGAGAACTGGAATCGCAAAGTGTTTCGATTCAACGAGTTCATGGACGACTGGTTTCTGCGGCCGATCGCCCAGGGGTATCGGGTCGTTACCCCTAATTTCGTCGATCGCGGGATTACGAATTTCTTCAGTAACCTCAGCGAAGTGCGCAATCTGGTCAACAGCGTCCTCCAGCTCAAAGGGGAATCCGCGGTGGTCGCCGCAGGACGATTCACCTACAACACAATATTCGGGCTGGGTGGTCTGATCGACGTGGCCACCGCCTTCGATCTGCCGGAACGTCCCGAAGATTTCGGTCAGACCCTTGGGCATTGGGGCGTCGGCGGCGGTCCTTATCTGATGCTTCCGTTCCTTGGCCCTTCCAATCCGCGGGATTTCACGGGCTTGGCCACCGATTTAGTGGTGCTTCCGTCGTTATGGGACTATGTTGAAAGTCCGGATAACTATTACGCTCGCTTTGTGCAGGTGGTTGATCGACGCGCCGATTTGATCCCAGCGGAAAGTTTCCTGTCCGGCGACAAATATTCGTTTATCAGGAACGCTTACCTGCAACGACGAGAGTTCCTGATCAACGATGGGCAACCGGTTGAAGATCCGTTCGCCCAGGATGGCGACGATTTGATGCTCGACGATTTCTGATGAACCTGCGGCGTAGCCATTGAGAGAGGCTGTGGGTAATCAAAAGGAACGCTGGCAATGACAGATTCGCGCATTCGCAAGTATCGGAAAATGCTGGCGACCGCTCCCAATTATGAGGTTTGGAAAGCAGCGGCGCTGGAGTTGGATTACCTGGAAGGCAACGTGGAATGGAAGGAAGATTTCGCTTCCGACCTGTACCACTACGAGTTGATCTACGACAGGCTCAGTAATCTTAGACAGTACCATCAGCAGTCTGATTTTGAACGCCTGCGGCGGGCCCTTAGGGAAGGGCTGCACCATGATTTGGGTAACATGGGCAACGCCGCCTTGTATTCCTGTTCCCGCGTAGGCACCAAGCACCTGATTGAGGAGTACATCAACCAGGTCTGTGAGTCCCTGAATTTCCTCTGTGACAAACCCATTCCAGACTTCTCCCTGGAAGACAAACTCCAGTTTTTTCGGGACACCTTCACCAGCTTCGGCCGGCCCACGCTGCTGTTAAGCGGCGGGGCCACTCTGGGCATGTTCCATTTTGGGGTGATCAAGGCGCTTTGGGAAAAAGGGCTGTTGCCTCAGGTGGTGGCAGGCTCCAGTATCGGTGCGATCATCGCCGGTATCCTCGGGGTTCACACTGACGACGAAATCCCCGATATGCTGGTGCCGGAAAATCATCACCTGCAAGCCTGGAAATGGAAAGGCTTGCTGAGCGCCTTCCGTGGTGATGGCCTGATGGATCAGCAGCAACTCAAGGATTGTCTGCGTGCGAATATCGGGGAGTACACCTTCGAAGAGGCGTTTCAGAAGACCGGACGCTCCATCAACATCAGTGTATCGCCCGTACAGACCAATCAGAAAGCGCGCCTGTTGTGTGGGTACACCTCGCCCTACCTGCTGATTTGGAGTGCCGCTTTGGCCAGTGCCGCTGTGCCGGGGGTCTTTCCGCCCGTCACCCTGATGAAAAAGGATTTATTTGGCAGCGTGCTGCCCTATATGTCGCGCCAGAAGTTTGTCGATGGCTCGGTGGTCAGTGATCTGCCCATTGAGCGCCTGATGCACCTTTATGACGTCAACTTCACCATCGTCAGCCAAACCAATCCCCACGTGGTGCCATTCCTAAATCGGCGCGGGATAGATGAAAAGCTTAACCTTGGGCAGCTGCCATGGCACTTCCTCAAGTCCGAGTTTCAGTTTCATGGTCAGGGGGTGTTTGACTACCTTCGCAAGCGGGTCAAGCCAGAAATACTGCGCCAGATTTCCGGGCACATGCACACCATTATGGCTCAGCGTTATTTTGGTGATGTCACCATCGCACCGCAGTATTCACTGCGCCATTACCGTCGTATGCTGGCCAATCCCGATCCTAAGACCGTACGCCAGCTCATCCTCGAGGGCGAGCGCGCGACTTGGCCAAAGATTTCCATGATCCGCTCCCATGCCCGGATTTCCATGACCCTGGAGCGTTGCGTCGCCCGACTCAGGGAGCAGCAAAAACGTTCACAACGGGAACTCCGCCTGGTGAACAACGCGCAAACCGGTGGAACTTGAGATGGCAAGCCTGGGGCCGCGGCGGTATGATACGGCCATGATTTTTAGACGGTCGACAGCCTACGGATCGAGTTCCCGGGCTCTTTGGCACAGCATCTGACTGGACGTCCATGTACTATGAATTTTTCGGGTTTCGGGAGCCCCCGTTTTCCATCGCCCCGGACCCGCGTTACCTTTACCTGAGTGATCGCCATAAGGAGGCGCTCGCCCACCTGATGTATGGCGTTGGGGGGCAGGGCGGCTTTATTGTCATCACGGGGGAAGTGGGTACCGGTAAGACCACGGTGAGTCGCTGTTTCATCGACAATGCCCCCGACAATGTCGATATGGCAATTGTGCTCAATCCCCGGCTGTCCGCCAGAGAGCTGTTATCCAGTATCTGTGATGAGCTCGGGATTGCCCATCCGGCAGGCTCCTCTATCAAGCGGCTGGTGGATCTGATCAACCAGGATCTCCTGGATGCCTACGCGGGCGGCCGCCATAAGGTCTTGCTGATTGACGAGGCGCAAAACCTGTCCGCCGAGGTACTGGAACAGCTGCGCCTTCTCACCAATCTGGAGACCGCGGAAAAAAAACTGCTGCAGATCGTGCTGGTTGGTCAGCCTGAACTCAACGACATTCTCGCCGAGCCGGAACTGCGCCAGCTCAACCAGCGAGTGACGGCGCGCTATCATCTGGATTCCCTGGGCAGGAACGACCTGCCATCCTACTTGCGTTTCCGGCTCAGTGTCGCCGGGGTTCGCGGCGAGTTGTTCAGCCCCGGCGCGATTAAGACGCTGTATAAGCTCAGTGCTGGCATCCCGCGGTTGATCAACCTGATTTGCGACCGGGCACTGCTGGGAGCTTATGCGGAAGGGGAGCATCGGGTCAGCGCCGAGAATATCAGAATCAGCGCCAAGGAAGTGATCGGCAAACAACCCGGTGCCCGCCGGAAACCGAAGACGGCACATCGGTCGCCACGTCGCTACGGCGCTCCCGTGCTGGTGTCCTGCGTGGTAGCTGCGGTCGCCATTACCCTGGTCGCCATGGAGCTTTTCAGAGCAGACCTGGGGCCTGGTCTGGCCGGCATCGAGCAGGCCGTCGCCATTGGTATCGACGACGGTACTGGCTTATCCGGCACTGGCACGGTCGAACGCTCAGCGGCTGCAAGCTCTCACCCAGCCCCTGATGAACCGGGCTCACCCGCTTCGCCAGTTGAACGCCGACCCGACTTCCAGTTTGAATCCGCTGGCCTTTCCCAGCGACAGGCGTTTGAAGCGCTCTTTCAGCTGTGGGGCGAGCAGTATGTTGCGTCGGAATATCCGGTTGCCTGCGACTTTGCCAAGAGCCGAAGCCTGGATTGCCTCTACCGGGAAGGTACCCGGCGCAGTCTGGAACAGCTCAACCGTCCCGCCATCCTGCGCTTGGTGGACGAGCAGGGGGGAACTCATTTTGTCACCCTGGCGTCACTGGACGGCGAGCTTGCCCGGCTGCAATCGCCAAACGGAGAGCAGCAAACGGTGGGGTTCGGTGAACTGGAAAAATACTGGTTCGGTGATTTCATCATCCTGTGGCGGCTACCACCATATCTGTCGCAGAATCGCGACAGCCAGCTGGCAGGCAGCAAAGAGCTTTGGTTGAGCGCGCAACTTATGCAACTCGCCGAGCTGTATGGCAACGATGTAGACGAACGGGCCAGGGTAAAGGCGATGGATTACCCCGATCAGGTCCGCTGGTATCAGGGCAAGAAAGGCCTGAAAGTGGATGGCATTGCCGGCGCCATGACACTGATTCAGGTAAACAACGACCTCAATCCCGGTGTCCCCCGGCTCTTGAGATCGGGAGATTTCAACTGACATGTCGTACATACTTGATGCGCTGCGGAAGTCCGAGACCGAGCGGCGGCAAGGGCAGGTTCCGGATCTGGGCCAGCAGGTCCAACTGATTCATCGCCCCAAGCCCAGGTCTGTGCCGGCCGCAACCTGGGTTGCGTTGGCGTTGGTGGCTAATGCGGCGGTGCTTGCCTATGTGTTCTGGCCGGGACAATCGGCAGGCTTGATTGCATCGGTACAACCGGCGTCTGGGGAGCGGGAATCTGTTCCTGCCATGGTCTCTGCGCCAAGAATCGAACCGGCCCCAAGCGCTGAACCGTCATCACTCGCGGCTCAGTCTTTACCCACGACTCAGTCATCGCCCACGAATCAGTCATCGTCTGCGCCGAACACGACAGCGGCGGCCAGCCCGCCCATCAGTTCACCAGTGCCTGCACTCGCTCCGGGTGGCGACGTTGCCACTGCCCAGCGCCAGGGCATAGCCGAACGGCCAACAGTGATTGTGCCTTCTCCAAGACGCCTTCAACCCCTGGCGGATTCCCCATTGTCGGACCGTCTTGATCAGGGCGAGCGGGTACCGCACCTGGTTGAGTTGCCGTTATCGTTTCAGCGGCAAGTGCCCAACCTGATCTTCAACAGCCACATCTATTCGTCGGATCCGTCCGGTCGCCGGGTGATGATCAACAACCACTACCTCAGAATGGGTGACAGCTTCAGCGGGATTCGGGTCGAGCGGATTACCGAGGAAGGGGTGGAGCTCAGCCTCCAGGGCCGGTCGTTCCGTGTGGGTGTTGTACGTGACTGGATAAGCCCCCGCTAATGGCCCTCACCGACGCCGTCAAGCAGGAAATACAGCAAGCCTACCGCAGTGTCCTTGAGGGCAAGGGCGTTCGCGCCCGCTACGGACAGCGCCTGATGATTGCCGAAATAGCGCGTTATCTCGGCAGCATTACCGAAAGCGACGGCCTGCGGACTTCGGCGCCGGCCAGTTGCGTGGTGGAAGCCGGAACCGGGACCGGCAAGACCCTGGCCTACCTGATCGCGGCCATTCCCATTGCCCGGGCGCTGGGAAAGACCCTGGTTATCTCCACCGCCACGGTGGCGCTGCAGGATCAGATCGTCAACAAGGACTTACCCGACCTCAAGGCCCACAGTAACCTCAAGTTCAACTGGTGCCTGGCAAAAGGGCGGGGTCGTTACCTGTGCATGTCCCGCCTCGAGGCCAGGCTCCACGATGAAGGGGCCGGCGATAGCGAAACCATGCCGCTGTTTCTGCTGGACAACGACCAGGAGCAGGAGCCCGGCACCCGAGAGTTTTTTGAAGACATGCTGGCGCGCTATGGCTCTCGGGAATGGGATGGTGATCGCGACCACTGGGCCAGCCAGATCCCCGACGAGGTGTGGCGACAGGTCACCACCGACCATCGTCAGTGTACCAATCGCCACTGCAGTTACTTCGACAGCTGTGCCTTCTTCGATGCCCGTAAGGGTGTGGAAGATGCCGATGTGGTAGTGGCCAATCACGACCTGGTGCTGGCGGATCTCGCCTTGGGTGGTGGCGCCATCTTGCCCGATCCGGAAAACGCGCTGTTCATCTTCGACGAAGCCCACCATCTGCCGGATAAGGCGCTCAATCACTTTGCCGCTTCGGTACCACTGCACGGTACCCGGCAGTGGTTGAAGCAACTGTCCCAGGCCCTGGCGAAGATTCCTCCGTATCTGACGCCAGGCACCCTGGCGGCGAAAACCGTCGATAAGATCAGCGATTCGGCACGCGAAGTGGATCTGGTGCTGCAGCAGGTGTTTGACGAGGTTGATCGAGGTCACGACTGGGAAATGAACGAGGAGCGCCGCCAAGCCCAGTGGCGCTTTCCGGAGGGAGAGGTGCCGCCGTCAGTGGCTGCCCTTGCCGCCACTGCCCAGGTCGCCACCGCCTCTCTGGTGCGCCAACTTGGCGTGCTGGCGGACGAATTGCAAAAAGCGTTCGACGACAAGAAAGAGCACGATGTGGATCGGGACACGGCGGAAGCCTGGTATCCGGTGATAGGCGCCTTCCACAGTCGTGCTGAAGATCAGTTGCGGTTGTGGGTGGCCTGGTGTGAGAAGCCCGCCGAGAGCGAGGGCAAGGGCAAGGCGCCACCGGTCGCTCGTTGGACCACCAAGCAACGCTGGGATCATGTTGAGGATATTACCCTTTACAGCAGTCCGGTGCTGGCGGACAACCTGCTCTACAGCCGGCTGTGGTCGCGGGCCTATGGGGCGGTACTCACCAGTGCCACACTGACTGCCCTTGGTAAGTTCGATCGCCTTCGGTCGCGGGCCGGGCTGCCGGAGCAAAGCCGATTTATGGTGGTTCCCAGTTCCTTTCGTTACGCTGAAATGGCCAGCGTTGAAGTGCCTGCGATGGGTTCCTTGCCGACAGACGATGACTTTACCGAGGCTTTGGTGAAGCGTCTCCCGGATCTTTGGGCTGCCGACAAGGCTACGCTGGTGCTGTTTACCGCCCGTCGCCAGATGCACACCGTGCGGGACCGCTTGGCTGAGCAGTATCCTGGCCTGATCACTACCCAGGATGACATGGCCAAGGGCGAGGTGCTGCGGCTGCATCGAGAGCGGATCGACTGTGATAAACCCAGCGTGCTGTTTGGCGTCGCCAGTTTTGCCGAAGGTATCGATTTACCCGGCCAGTACCTCAATCACGTCGTGATCACCCGGTTACCGTTTTCGGTGCCGGATGATCCAATCGAGGCCAGTCTGGCCGAGTGGGTGACAGGACGAGGTGGCAATCCGTTTATGGAGATCACCGTGCCTGACGCTTCCATTAAACTGGTTCAGGCGGTGGGCCGACTGCTGCGTACCGAGCAGGATCAGGGGCGGGTCACCATTCTGGACCGGCGAATTGTCACTCGCCGGTACGGCCAGCTCCTGCTGGATGCCTTGCCGCCGTTCCGCCGCCTGATTGAACCTTGATCATCAGAGAACGCTGAAAGCGGACAAAAAAAGTGCCAACCAATTGGATGGCACTGCAGGAAGGTGGGGGTGGATAGCCCCCTCGCATTGTCCAACGTGGATAAGAAGTCTGAAGGCCTGAAGTTTCAGAATTCCTGGTGAGGTAACCCTCACCAACAGTACGATCATAAAAGTTCAGGGGCGTAGAGGGATCGTCCAAAGGGCGTAGTCCGGAGGTTTTTTCCTCACAAGATGTGATCTGCGTCACATTGTCTATAGCAAGCCGACCTGACGAGCTTTTGCCAGCGCCTCGGTGCGGCTACTGACGGCGAGCTTCCCGTACAGGTTGCGGATATGAGCCTTCACCGTGGCGCCGGCCACGTCCATCCTGATGGCAATCTCTTTATTGGCCAGACCCTCATGGATCAGTTGCAGCACCTGTTGTTCCCGTTGACTCAGGGGCTCCAATAGTTGCTCGGAGCCGGTAGCTGGAAGCGAGGCATCCGCTGGACCGGTACAGGCTGCCAGCAGCTGGCGGAGGGTGCTGCACCAGCGACCTGGGGTATGTAACAGCTCGATTTCCAGCATCGCTTGGCGTAGGGACAGGTCTTCATCGAGGAACAGTCGTAGAAATCCGGCTGCCTCGCCTCTAATGAGGGCATCGCCAAGGACTGACAGCGCGCCGGAGTGGTTGCCTTCGGCCAGCTCGGCGGCAGCCAGGATCAGTCGGGCTTCAACGTGCTGGCGCACGCTTACAGTTTCCGTGGTTTCCGTCAGCAGGGCGTTGAGTCGCTGTTTGGCAAACGCTGGTTGGCCCAAGTACACCAGGGCACGCCCGGCACTGAGTTCATTCTGGGTTCGGGTTAGTGGGTTTGTCGAGGGTGAGTCGTCGCAGCGCGTGAGCCAGGCCCGTACTCTTGCTTTGTCAGCGAGGGCAAGGTGGCAGCGCAGTAGCAGTGCACTGCTGGCGGGCGGTTCAAATACGATGTGACTGTGTCTCTGTGCTGCCTTGGCGGTGGCATCCTCCAGAGCTTCAATCGCTTCCTCGTACCGGCCTTCACTGAAAGCCAGGTGGCCACGGACGTACTGGATGATAACGTGCTGTCCGGGTTCGGTACCGCTCTGCAGGTGCTCCAGCAATGGAACCAGATAGGCTTGCGCCAGTTGCGGGTCGTTGCGTTCCCGGTAGATTTCCACCATGACGCTGTTCTGCCAGCAAGAGATCAGTCGTGGCTGCTGCGGGTCATAGTAGTGTTGGTCCACCCAGCCACGGATTTCGGATGAGGTTTCCAGCGCCAGATCGATATCGCCACGGCTGTATTGAATCCAGGCCAGTAACCCCCCGCTGGACAGAACCGTGCTGGGTTTTCGTTCAAACTGACCGTGCTGGACCGAGGAGCGCAATGCATCTTCCGCCGCCGCCAGTTCGCCCTTTCCGAAGTAGTCCAACCCCAATCCGTAATAGGTCACGGATTTGAGCGGAATGCGGGTGTGGTCAATGTCCCTTAACACCTGTCGGGTCAGGTCCGTGGCGCTTTTCTCATCGCTGCGGCTGCGGGCCAGGTAAGAGCGGATCAGGGATATTTCACTCCCCAGTCCCAGTGCGCCTTCGGCATCGGCATGGGAATCGGCTACGCGTCGGTTCAGTTCGTTTTCCAGTTCGGTGAGTTCGGGTTCGATCCGGTCCAGTCGGTTTGCAAAGAACAACCCCCAGATTCTGAGCATCATCAGCTGGGGACTGGATTGCATCAACGGCGCCGGCAATTTCTGTAACCAGTCGAGCACCGGTAAATGGAAGCCGGCGTGAATCAAGTTGTTGCCATGCTGTTCCAGTACCTGGGCCAGCCAGGACCAATCTTTGCGCTCCACCAGCTGGGTAATACTCTCCTGGATCTGATTGTGGTCCAGCAGCCATTCGATGGCCTTGATCTGCAGGGCCTCAACCCGTTCTGGATCCCGTTGTCTCGCCCTCTGGAGCAAGGCCTCCCGGAACAGGTCGTGATAGCGGAACCAGTGCTGATCGGCATCCAGCGGAATCAGAAAAAGGTTATCTTTCAACAGTCGTTCCAGGTAGTTCTGGCTGTCCTGACTGATCCGAATTGCATCGCACAGGGAGGCACACAATCTTGGGCTGCTGGCCGTGTCCATTAGGAACCGGGCAACATCCGTTGGCTGCTGGTCGAGAATCTCACTCAGTACATAGTCACTGATCTTGCGTTCATCCACCGTCAACGGCGATGGCAGTGGCTTGGCATCCTGCACGATCTCCCGTCCTGAAAGAGCCGACAGCTGCATTGCAGCCACCCAGCCTTCTGTGTCCCGCCAGACCTTCGCGATGGCATCGTCGCTCAGCGCGATTCCCATGTAATCACGGAAAAAATGTCGGCACTCCGCTTCTGAGAAGGCCAATAGCTGGGGATGGATATCGCAGACCCAACGCCGGACCCGCCAGCGGGGCACCGGCAGAGCGGGCTCTACGCGGGAGGTTATGGTTACGGTGATGTTCGGTGGCAGGTAATCGATAAAGTAGGCTAATTGGCGGAGGATTTCGGGGGTCTTGATAACATGGAAATCATCCAGCACCAGAACCCGCGAATCGCGGCTCTGGGCCAGTGCGTTGAGTAACGCGGTGACGGCGCCATCGAGCTCGTTATCCTGATAGGTCTGAATGAGCCCGATAACGTCGGCCAACGGTTCGGCACCGTCATGGGCGATGGCACCGGCAACGTAGTGCCAGAATCGGCGAGGCACATTGTCATGCTCATCCAAAGCGAGCCAGGCGATCCGATCCGCCAAGCCCGCGCACCATTGGCTGACCAGCGTGGTTTTGCCGTAACCGGCTGGCGCGACCACCAGGTTCAGGCGCTTGGGTTGCTCCGGCTCCAGAAGCCGCAACAGCCGGCTTCGATGCACGGCGCGCACGTCAGCAGCAGGTTGGAGGAACTTGGTGGTCAGCAACATGGGCGCCCGGTCACTCTTTTACTTGTTTTCAATTTGTTAACAGCACAAATTGTCTGGTTTGCCCTTTTGAAGTCAAGGGTTGATAGAACAAATTGCGAGAAAGTGGGGCAGCGGTTCGCAATAAATGGTCTAAACTGACTAAACGAACGTATCTATTCTAATAAGTCATGAAAAATAACGTTGATATGCGTATTCTTTCGCGAAGCAGCTTCCGATACGACACATTCATGGAACAGAGTACATCGGTCATGGAGCAGAGTACGTCGGTCATGGAGCAGAGTACGTCGGTTTTCAGGGGAGCGACCGGGTAGATGAAATTACAGCAACTGCGATATATCTGGGAAGTTGCGCATCACGATTTGAACGTATCCGCCACGGCCCAGAGCCTGTTTACGTCCCAACCCGGTATCTCCAAACAAATCCGTTTGCTGGAGGACGAGCTTGGTATTGAAGTGTTTGCGCGCAGCGGCAAGCATCTGACGCGGATAACCCCCGGTGGCGAGACCATCATCCGAGAAGCCGGCGAAATCCTTCGCCGGGTCGAGGGCATCAAGAAGATTGCCCAGGAATACAGTAACCAGAAGAAGGGCGAACTCAGTATCGCCACCACGCACACCCAGGCGCGATACGCCCTGCCGCCTATCATTCAGGGATTTATCGAGGCCTATCCGGAGGTGTCCCTGCACATGCATCAGGGCACGCCGATGCAGATCTCCGAGATGGCCGCCAATGGCGCAGTGGATTTTGCCATTGCCACCGAGGCCATGGAGCTGTTCTCTGACCTGATCATGATGCCCTGTTACCGCTGGAACCGTAGTATCATCGTGCCCCGTAATCACCCCTTGGCGAATGCCAGCGAACTGACGCTGAAACGGCTGGCCGAGTACCCGTTGGTCACCTATGTATTCGGTTTTACCGGCCGCTCAAAGCTCGATGAGGCCTTCCAGGCGGAGGGCCTGACCCCCAAGGTGGTGTTCACGGCGGCGGATGCGGATGTCATCAAGACGTATGTGCGGCTGGGGTTGGGCGTCGGTATCATCGCCAGCATGGCTTACGATGTCCAATCCGATTCGGACCTGGTCTGCCTGGACGCGCGGCAGCTGTTCCGGCCGAGTGTGACCCGCATCGGATTTCGAAAGGGCACGTTCCTGCGGGGGTATATGTACGAGTTCATTCAGCGTTTCGCCCCTCATCTGACTAGGGAGCGAATCGATGAGGCGGTTTCCCATCAGGGCAACCGGGCGGAACTGGATGCCCTGTTTGACGACATAGAACTGCCGACCTATTAACCGGGCTTGGGCGTCAAGAGACGCCCAAGTATTTTTCAGGGGAGCGGCCTCGCCAGGAGGTCACATCCAGAGGCTCAGTCTGTCGCGATGATGTTATCCGCGTGCAGACCGCACTCCTTCTTGGTGGCTTCCTCCCACCACCACCGTCCTTCCCGCTCATGCTGTCCTGGCAACACCGGGCGGGTGCAGGGCTGGCAACCGATACTGATGAAGCCCCGCTCGTGCAGCGTGTTATAGGGTGCCTCGCTCATGCGGATATAGTCCCATACCTCTTTGGAGGTCCAGTGTGCCAGCGGATTGAACTTGACCAGGGTCTTGTCGGACGTGGAGAAGGCCTCGTCAATCTGCACCACCGGCACATCATTGCGGGTGTCCGGGCTTTGGTCCTTGCGCTGACCGGTGATCCAGGCATCCAGCGTCGCCAGTTTGCGGCGAAGGGGATTGACCTTACGAATCCCGCAGCATTCCTTGTGGCCATCCTTATAGAAACTGAACATGCCCTTGCGGCTGACCAGATCCGCCACTTCGTTGGCGTCGGGGAACATCACTTCGATGTCAATGTTGTAGTGCTCCCGTACCCGATCGATGAACTCGTAGGTTTCCGGGTGTAGGCGACCGGTATCCAGGGTGAACACCTTGAGATTATCGGTGAGCTTATGGGCAAGCTCGATAAGGGCTACATCTTCTGCGCCGCTGAAAGAGATCGCGATGTTGTCATAGCGGGCCAATGCCGCCTTCAGGATGGCTCGCGGGCTGGCGTCGGCGAGTTCCTGCTGAAGCGTGTAGATGTCTGTCATAAGTCTCTAATCAGGAGTCGTTGGTTGTGTCATCAGCAAAGGGAAATGGTCCGGTGCATCTGGGTCTGATCTGTGGGCAAGACCGAAAACGGGCTCGGGAACCCTCAAGCGCTGTAAGTATTCGGCAAATCTATCATTATCTGAGTGATTGCCAAAAGAAGATGGGTGTATATCGTTATGCCCTGAAACTCCCCGGTGCATTCGGCAGCGGTTTTTTCTATCATACGACCAGCCAATGGGGCGTGATATCGCCCTTTAACCCGTTGCCCATTTATCAATCGGAGCCAGGGGAAACGTCGGGGCCGGTCAAAACCCCGTCCGACGGTGTCCGGGAGCTCCCAAGACCTAGGAGAAAACTGTGGAACTCGCTTGCCTTGACCTGGAAGGGGTGCTGATCCCGGAGATTTGGATTGCGTTTGCCGAAAAAACTGGCATTGAGGAGCTCAAGGCAACCACCCGGGATATTCCAGATTACGACGTCCTGATGAAGCAACGCCTGCGGCTGCTGGATGAGCACGGTTATGGCTTGCCGGCAATTCAGGAAGTCATTGGTGAGCTCGAGCCTCTGGAAGGCGCGCGGGAATTTCTCGACTGGCTGCGGGAACGCTTTCAGGTTGTGATCCTGTCCGACACCTTCTATGAATTCGCCATGCCGTTGATGGCCAAGCTGGGCTATCCGGCCCTGCTTTGCCACAAACTGGAAGTGAACGAAGAGGGGCGTATCACCAACTACCTGCTTCGTCAGCGAGACCCTAAGCGTCAGTCGGTCAGAGCGTTCCAACTGCTGAACTACCGCGTCATTGCCGCCGGTGATTCCTACAACGACACCACCATGCTCGCCCAGGCGGAAGAGGGCATCCTGTTCCACGCCCCGCAAAACGTGATCGACGAATTCCCGCAATTCCCGGCGGTCCACGATTACGAGAGCCTGAAGGAAACCTTCCTGCGCTTGAGCAACCGCGTCAGCTGATTGCTACGACGTCCACGTCCGAATGGCGGGCGTGGACGCTAGCCGAACCGTTGCTCCAGCGCCTTCATCATAGGGCCGACCTTGTCCAGGGTTTCCTGGTATTCCGCGCCCGGATCTGAATCCGCCACAATCCCCCCGCCACCGTGGCAGTAAAGATACGCTCCGTCGCCATACAGCGTGCGGATCGCTATGTTGCTGTACAGGTCACCAGCGCCGGTCAGGTAAAACGCCGAACCACAGTAGGGACCACGCTCGGTGAACTCCAACTCGGCAATGATCTCCATGGCCCGGATTTTGGGCGCACCAGTGATGGAGCCGCCAGGAAATGCCTGACACAGAGCTTTAAAGGGCGGATGACCCGGAGTTAGTCGCCCGGTTACGGTACTCACCAGATGATGGACGTTGCGGTAGCTTTCCAGAGTCATCAATTTATCGGCCCGAATGCTTCCGGGGACGCAAAAGCGGCCCAGGTCATTGCGTAGCAAATCGACGATCATCACGTTCTCAGCCCGGTCCTTCAGACTGTTACTGAGTTCCGTCGCCAGCCGGCGGTCTTCCTCCTGGGAGCTGCCTCGAGGGCGGGTGCCCTTGATGGGCTGGGTTACGACCCGGTCTCCGTTGATTTCGAGAAAACTCTCTGGCGAGATCGACAGTACCGGACCCGGACCAACCGTCAGATAAGCGGCATGCCCTGTTGGAAACTGGTTGATCAGATGAGTGTAGGCTGACCAAAGCGGGCCTGAGTAGCCACTGCGAAAACGCTGGGACAGGTTGACCTGATAGCAGTCGCCGCTGCGGATGTAGTCAAGAATGCGATTGACGTTGCCCTCGAACCGTTCTTGCTGTTCGTCAGCTTGAAACGGTCCGAGAGTGAGGGCCTCGTCCTGCTGCTCGGTGGGCGATGCCGTTTCCTTGAACAGCCGGGTCAAGGTATCGACTACATCGGGCTCACAGCCTTTCGTCAAGTGCAGCTCAAACTCCAAATCCGAGCCGGCAACCGACTGCAGCCACCAGCGATAGAGTCCTGCGGCAATCGTTACTTGCCCGGGTTTCGGTGCCAGTCCCCGCAATGCTGGTTCCAGCAGATAGCCCGCTTCGTAGTTAAACATACCGGCCAGTCTTGCCTTGTTGGGCAGCGCCTCGCTGGCCCGTTGCAGGGCTGCCAGCTGATCGGTATTGCCGGAATGGATCAGAAACTGCTCTGCCGGCTGGGCGGCGAACCAGGGCAGGCGAGTGGTGTCCATAGCCGGTGCGAACGGATTACCGAAACAAACGAAACCGGACCAGCGAGAGAGCGCAGTGAGAAAACGATCACGGTGTTGCTGAGACTCAGCGTGCAGGATGTAAAGGTGATTGGACATTGCTTGCTCAAGTTGATGGACCACGCGGTTGTTGCCGCTGAAAGCTCGCTATTATTGCAAAGTTTTGAGCTGGTTGAACGTGGTGGCGCGGTACGTCGATGGTCATGGCGCACGCTCACCCACCACATAAAGCTACATCAGGAGGCCTTGTGAACAAGACCGGTATGTTTTCCGCCCTGGCGATGACGTGTGTCCTGGGAATCGGCCCGGCAGCGGTTGTCGCATCCGAAACCGTCGGGCAGCAGCCGACCGCTGCCCAGATCCAGCAAGAGGTGGAGCAGAATCTGCACTTTCTGGGTGGTCATGCACTCAGGAAGGCCAAGGCGTTGCTTGAGCATTACGGGGATTTCGCGCCCTTCGGCGCCGCGTTGATGCCCAGCGGTGACGTCAAGTTTGTCTGGGCCGTCCGGCCGGGTGAGGACGCCAGCGGAATCAATCCGGCACTGGTGCTCGAATCCGTCAGAACGGCGTTGCAGGCTCAGGCCGTTAATGGCCGCATCCTCGGTTCGGCGGTGATCTACAAGTACCTGCCGACATCGGGTGGAGCCGGGCAGTCGGCGGAGCCCCAGGTCAACATCGAGCTGGAATACCTCAACGGCGAGGCTCAGGTTCTGGCCACCAAGTACCAGAAATCCAATGACGGCTACGCCTATGGCAACGCCGTCCGCGGTTCATTCGAGTCCATCGTATTCGCTACCCAGCCGCCATCCACAGCCGCCGAATCGGGCGCGCCCAGGGAGGGTGAACGGGTTCTGTAACAAAGGGTGAATGGGTTCTCAGAAGTATGTAATCGGGTGTAAGTGGACCGTTAAATATTGTGGACCGTATCTCAGAAACCCGTCCCTTGCTCTGCAAAACTGGCCTTGCGGTTATGGAATGAACCGCACCAAAAAAATAATAGATAACTAAATCCTTAGATAAGGAGAACAAAATGAAAGGCCTGAAGAAACTTGCTCTCGCAACTGCGGTTGCTGCTGTACCCTTCGCCGCCCAGGCGGAACTGAAAGCCATGGACGACGCCACCATGGGCGCGGTAACCGGCCAGTCCGGTATCACCATCGAACTCGAAGCCAACGTCAGCGTGGGTGAAATCGCCTATCAGGACGACGGCTTCCTGGCCATCAACGACGTTACCATCGGTGGTGCGGCCAACCCGCTGACCGGTGCCGGCGGCACGGCTGGTGCGTTGGACGATGTCAAACTGTTCATTGACGTGGCTGGTGCTGGCGGCGCTGGTGACACTGGTGCTCTGGCTGTGGGTAACACTTACCTGGTGGGTGCCGGTGCTGCTGGTAACGTGACCTGGAACAACACCGAGACCCAGGCAGACGGTTCTGCCAGCTACGAGGCGTCCATGCCTGAGATCCAGGACGGTGACCTGGTGATCGGCCTCCGTTCTGTATCCGGTCTGCCGGTGGACTTCGGTATGAACATCGGTTCTGTAAGTCTGGCCAAGAGCACCGCTAATGTAGGTGCCCTGGATGCCGAGCGTCGCGCCAACGGCGGAACCAGTACCACACTGGTATCCGATCTGAACATGAGCGGTCTGCTGGGCCCGATCGACATCGTGATCCAGGAAGATACCGATGTAATGAATATCAACGCCTACTTCAACGTTCAGGGTTCCCTGAATGCTGATTTCGTTGGCACCTACATGGACTTCAAGCTGCACAATAGTCGCGGCGCTGACACCAACGGCCTGGTTATCACTGACGGTGCAGGCAACACCCTGACCAATACCAGTTTCGCCCACGCCCAGGTTGATGTAGGCAAGGCCACCAATGCTGCGGGCAGCGATGCCCTGGCGTTCAACGTCAACAACTTCTCCGGCGACCTGGATCTGACCAACATCCGTATGGGCAGCTCTGTCGCACCGTCTATCGGGGATGTGTACATGACTGATATCGCCATTGACGCTCAGATGACTGTTTACGGTCACTAAGCCAAGCGACATCGGTTAAAGAAAGGGCCACCCTTTGGGGTGGCCCTTTTGCGTTGTGCCGATCCCAAAGTATAAAAACAAAGTATAAAAAAGCTCCCACTTGGGGAGCTTCCTGGCGAGAACCAAATGAACAGACTACAGCCTATTGATCAGGTATCCGAATGGACAGATCGAACCCTCCCCCCGGCCGGGGTATCAGCGTAATGGGGCCTTCGTTGATGCCTTGAGGCAGGCTGATCTGGTCGATGCCCGGCGGACTGCCGATGGACAGGTTCACGTTTTGGCCGTCAAACCCGACACTCAGCTGGTCGTTCAGGAACGTCTGGTTGAATGTCTCGTCTGGAATCTCCAGTTGGTCGCCGAAAATGATCGGGAGCTCGTTGGGAATAAAGAACTCGGGAGGCTGGGCGAGGGCGATCTCATCCTGAGGTGCCAGCAACGCCCGGCGCAGGAATTCGGCCTCGGCCTGTTGTAACGCATCGTCCTGGCTAAGGCCGAGATAATGCTGGGCGGCATCTCGATAGGCCTGCTCTTCAGCCTCGGTCAACACCGGTTCACCGGGGGAAATGGTTAGCGATTGCAGGATGCGACGCCGGTCAGCCTCGGGTTTCTGTTGCTGACGCGGTACCACGATGACGGCAGAGTCTTTGACGTAGGTTTCCACCATCTCATCGGAGGTCAGGGTTTGGACACCAGCCCCGGCGGGCACGGACATAATCGCGCCGGTGATCGCGGTGAGCAACGGTAGGTGACGTTTCATGGTCAGCCTCTAGCAGTTAGGCGAGGAATGAATGCTTCTGAAAATACTCCTGTCAGAGGCGTTCCTGCGGAGACGGGTAAAAACTGAGTAAATACGAAGTATTTACACGGGCTCCTAAGGTAAAGTATTTGGCTTGGGCGCCAGCATTTCAAGAAGAGTATCCAGGGTTTGTGAACGGATTCGGTGAATCGCTGTCCTGGTAGCGTTGGCCCAGTCAAGTTGCAGCAAAAAGGTGAGAAGACCAGTGCAGTGGATCGGACAGAGGTGGCGGGGCTGGGTAAACCGAAGGATTCCTAGATCGGATGCACAGAAGTTCATGCAGCGGAACATTTTTATCCTCCCCACTGCCGTGGGGCTGGTATTTGGCCTGCTGCTGGTGATCATGCTACTCACTGGCATCAATTACCAGAACAGCCTCATTTACCTGATGACCTTTTTGCTCGGCGTGGTGTTCGTGGCCGCCATGCACCAGACCCACAAAAACCTGTCGGGTCTCAAGCTGACGCTGGTTCAGGCCGGGGAGGGCCACGTCGGCGAGCGCATCCCGTTTGTATTCCGCGGCGCGGCGGATGCGTCGGATGCGATTGCCATCAAACTCAGTCTGCCGGAAAGCGGTGCCACCATTTCCCATGTGCTGGCTCATGAAACGGCCGATCTGGTGTTGATGGCCAAGGGCGACTGCCGTGGCTATTTGTTACCGGATCGGGTTCGGGTGGAAACCCGGTTTCCGTTTGGCTTGTTGAAAGCCTGGTCCTGGATACGCCCCGCCAGTGCCGCCATTGTCTATCCGAAACCAATTACGCCGCCGGAAGGACGCTGGTCCACCGCTGATGAGGCGGAGTCATCGGATGCCTCGGTTTCGGTGGCCGGACAGGACCAGGCGGAATTTCGACCCTGGCGCCAGGGCGATCTGAGTCAGCGGGTGCAGTGGAAGCGCTATGCCCGAAATGGCGAAATGGTCATCGCCGATTGGGAGGGTGAGCAGGGTAGCCCCAGTTGGCTGGATTACGACGCCTTCCCTGGCGTCGACACTGAGCTTCGGTTGAGTTACCTAGTAGCGCAGGTGATCGAGCGATCCAAGTCTCAGGACGCTTTCGGATTACGATTGCCCGGAATCCGGATAGCACCCGATTCCGGGCCTGCCCACACTGCCGGCTGTCTCCGAGAGCTGGCGGTGTTCGGGTTACCGGTACCGGCGGGGATGACGATAACGGAAGGGGTGTCGACAGCGGCCAGGAGGGACGCCTTGTGAGCCGTTTATTCCGCAAACTCAACGCCAGTGATACGGATACTTCCGGCGCGCTGGCCTTGCCTGGCCGGGCCCTGGTTTGGCTTATCGGGGCATTTGGGGTGTTGCTGCTGCCGCAATGGGACCGGTTGCCGGTCTGGTTGCTGGCGACCTGCGTGGTGCTGGCGGGGTGGCGTTGGTTGTCCCAGCTGGGGCGCGTCAGGCTGCCGGGACGAGTGATCCGTACCTTAATCATGGTGGCGCTTATTGCCACGTATCTGGTGACTGTCCACGGGCGCTTCACGGTGGATACCGCGGCTTCGTTCTTTGTAATTGCGGTTGCCCTGAAGTGGCTGGAAACCCGTTCCGAGCGGGATTACTACGTGCTGTTCTTTATCCTCACCTATTTGGCGACGGTTAACTTTCTGTTTGAGCAGGGTATTTTCTGGACGCTCCTCAACCTTGGCGGTGTGTTGATGTTGCTGATCGGCTTGCAGGTCCTGAATGCGCCAGAGCTGCCCCGTGCCTACGCCCTGGGCTGGCGTCGACTTGGGGGTATGTTCCTGAAAAGCCTGCCAATCGTGGTGTTGCTGTTCCTGTTTTTCCCCAGATTGGATCCACTGTGGAGTGTGCCGCTCGTTTCCGGGGCGGCCAAGACCGGGATATCGGATTCCATGGCGCCGGGGGATATTTCCAATCTGGCTCAAAGCAGCGAGCGTGCCTTCCGTGTCAGCTTTGCTGAAGGGATTCCCGCCAGTTCGGACCGCTATTGGCGGGGACTGATTCTTGATCGATTTGAGGGCGAGCGCTGGACCCAACACCAACGCACTCCGGCGCGGGCGCCGGGCCGGGTGTTGTCCGATGGCGGAGTCGGCGAGCTTCGACCAGGAGAGTATGATGTGCTGCTGGATCCCACCGGGCAACACTGGGCCTTTGCTCTCGATAACTCGATCGCCGTATCCGATAATGTCGAGGCCGCCGACTGGGGGCTGTTTCGTTTTCGCCGGCCAGCGGATACGCCCGTCCGATATCGCCTGGCGCGGGGTGACGCCACACCAGACCGGTCGATCCTGAATGAAACGATGCTTCGGCGGTTTTTGCAGCTGCCGTCGACAGGCAACCCTCGTGCCCGGGCATTGGCCGGCGAACTTCAACGGCAGTCAGCTACCTCCGGCGAACTTGTTGCAGCGCTGCTGGCCCGTTTCCGTGACATGCCCTACTTTTACACCCTGCGTCCACCGGCCATGCCAGAAGATGGTGTCGATACCCTTTTGTTTGACGCCATGCGGGGGTTTTGTGCCCACTACGCGGGTGCGACCACCTTTGTACTGCGAGCAGCGGGTGTTCCGGCCCGGGTGGTCGTTGGCTACCAGGGGGGCGAGCTGGGCGCCGGTGGCGATTACCTGATTGTTCGTCAGTATGATGCCCATGCGTGGGTTGAAGTCTGGTTGCCCGAGAGTGGTTGGACCCGCATCGATCCAACCGCGGCGATTGCTCCCAGTCGCATTCAATCGGGGTTGCGGGAGGCAGTGGCGGAGGAAGGCTCGTTCCTCGAAAATAGCTGGGCGTCACCGCAACGCTACGGCAATGTGGCCCTGCTCCAGTGGGCGTCGCTGCAAGTGGATAAACTCAACTACCAGTGGCAACGGTGGGTTGTTGGCTATCAGGGCCAGTCCCAGATGGACCTGATGTCTCGCTTGCCCGGCAATATTGGCCTGAAGGATCTGGGTTACATAACGGCTGGACTTGTAGCGGTGGTGGTGTTGGCCATTGCTGTGGTGGCGGCCTGGCGTCAGCGTTCGCTGCTGGCCCAGGACCCGGTGATACGGCTACTGGCCCGCTGGCGACGGGAGCTGGGTCGGGCTGGCGTCCCCCTTGAGGATGGCCAGACGCCCCTGCAGGTCGCCGCTAGCGTCGCCCACCACGCGCCGCATGCCGGTGCGCTGGCGCGCTCCTTTGCCGAGACCCTGAACAACCATTACTATGGCGGCCTCAGCTCCGACAAACCAGATCGCCGCCGACAGACCCTCATACGGCTGCGAAAGCTGTTGGTTTCACAGAAAAAAGCCCTGAAGCATCCGGGCTCTACGAATTAACAAGGTTATTCCAGTGCACCCAACCGTTCAGTCCATGCCATGGCTTGCAAACGCCTGGCGCTTAATTGAAGGTAGTTTGCGGGCAGGGCGCCTGGCCCACGCCTTGCTGATCAACGGCGACCGCGGTGTGGGCAAACAGACTCTCGCCGAATCCCTGGCGCACTTGCTGGTTTGCGAAAAGGTTGCCCTGGCCGCAAACACCCCAGGCAGCGAGGATGGCGCCAGCCTTACCCCCTGCGGACACTGCAAGCAGTGTGAGCTGGTGGCTGCCGGCTCCCACCCTGACATTCGTCGCTATGGTCCGGAAAAATCCCGCCTGATCAAAGTGGATCAGATTCGCGCCTTGTCAGTGTTTGCCGTGTCATCGCCTCAGGTCGCACGGCGCAAGGTTGTACTGGTTGACCGGGCGGACCAGTTGAACCTCAATGCGGCCAACGCCTTGCTGAAGACCCTCGAGGAACCGTCGGACGATGTGGTATTGCTGTTGTTGCAGGAGAGCGGTCGGCCGATATTGCCTACATTAAGGTCCCGTTGTCAGTGTGTGACGATTGCCACACCGTCAACCCAGGTGGCGCTCGACTGGCTCGAGGTCCAGCCGGCTTCCAGCTCTGACGAAGACGCCCCCACCCGGGAGCAACGGCTGCGGGCACTCAACCTGGCGGGCTCGGCCCCCAGGCTCGCGCTGGAGTATCTCAACGGCGAATTTCTCGACCAGCGTCAGGACGCCTTGGACGCGTTCCGCCGGTTCCTGAAAAACGAGTTGTCGGTAGCCGAAGCGGCCAAGCCATTCAAGACCCTTGGCCTGGAAGGTACCCTCTGGCTCATGGAGAACTGGGCAGCGGACCTGGCCAGATTGGGTGCGGGGGGGGACGCGAACGACCCCGACAGCGCGGACATGCTCAGATACCTGGCAGCGTCGAACCCATCGTGGCGGGTGCACGATCTGCTGCAGCAGTTGCAGGAGGCCAGGGCAGCGGGTATCTATAACGTTAACCCGGAATTGGAAGCGGAGCGTCTGCTGATGACCTGGATGAGTTTTATGCCGGCCCGAAAGCGTCGGGCGGTTTAGGGAGTCACGTTGCGGCCTGCGGGTAAGTTTGATAAATGCCTGCTATGATAGCGAAATACAATAAGTTTTAGACCCTTTGGGCGTGTGTTGAGGATGATGTTATGGGGCCAGGATTTGGTGCACGCAGTGGTATTCTGACACTGACGATCAAGGACAAGGCGGTGCTGTACGCAGCGTACATGCCCTATATCCGCCAGGGCGGGTTGTTTATTCCCACCCAAAAGCAATATCAGCTCGGCGATGAAGTATTCCTTCTGCTCAACCTGATGGACGAGCCCGAGAAAATCCCCGTTGCCGGCAAAGTGATCTGGATTACCCCCAAGGGCGCGCAGGGCAATCGGGCTGCGGGCATCGGCGTCCAGTTTAACGGGGATGACGAGACTGCCCGGACCAAGATCGAATCCTATCTGGCCGGCGCTTTAAGCTCCGATCGACCCACCCACACGATGTGATCGGGAGGCGATTGACGCTCTGGCAAGACAGATCGGCAGGATCCTTGTAATGAACGACAAAACGGTAATGGCACCCTTGGCAGATCATGGCTCCGCGTACCGGGAAATTCGCTGGCCCCTGAAACACCTGGTACTGGCGGGCTTGCATTGGTCAAGGCAACAAGCTGACAGCGAGCGCCCGCCGGTGGTGATGTTGCATGGTTGGCTGGATAACAGCCTCAGTTTTGTGAAGCTGGCGCCGGTGCTGGCGCAGCGGGCGGAAGCCTATGCGCTCGACCTTCCAGGGCATGGCCATTCCGATCACCGTCCGGCCAGTCAATCCTATCTGCTGGTGGATTATGTCGCCGACCTGGCAGAACTGCTGGATACCCATTTCGATAAGCCGGTGGATTTGGTGGCTCACTCTATGGGAGGCGTCATTGCCATGCTGTTTGCCGCAACATTCCCGGAGCGGGTGCGGAAGCTGGTGGTGATCGACAGTTTCGGTCCCCTCAGCCGCGAACCGGCTGAACTGATTCCTCAGCTACGTCGAGCGATTGGCAAGCGCCATCGTGGATCGGCTGCCAGTGCCCTGTATGCCTCGGTGGAAGAGGCCGCCAAGATCCGAGCCGGTGGTCTCAGTCCGTTGTCCCACGAGGCTGCCCATGCGCTGGTCCCGCGCAACTTGCGGGCGGTGGACGGTGGTTTCCGTTGGCGCACCGACGCGCGGTTGCGACACCCTTCCATGATGATGTTTGACGAGGCACAGGTGCTGGCGATCCTCGCTAGCATCACCACTGACACACTCCTGATTCGGGCAGAGGAAGGCCTGATCGCCTCAAGCGAGCGCTATCAGGCCCGTATTGATGCGACTCCCCGTGTCGCCACCGTCACCGTTCCCGGCGGCCACCACTGTCACCTGGACGGCAACGTCGATCCTGTAGCCAACGCAACAAAGGAATTCCTTGGCAAACCATGATTAGTCAGCGTTCTTTCACACTGCTTTTGTTGATTGGCTGGGTGGTCAACGCCACGACGGCGAGCGCGGCGACTCTGATCGAGCCCTTCTCCCTCGCGGCCCTGGAGTCGGAGACTCGCATTGAGTCCCAGGCTCACCGGGTGTTGCTCAGCCCGGTTCGGGAGGTCAACGACGAGATCCGCTCGGAAGTGGTGGCGCGGGTACCGGCAGTCGGCCTGGGTCAGCTGCTAAAAATTGAAAATGATTCCAACCGGCGGGAAGCCCGGGAATACTATCGCTCGGCCTTGTCCGCCCTTGGCGCAAATATCCTGTTCGAATGCAGTGGGCGGGCCTGTGGTCGAAGCAATGTGTGGGCGAACCAGATCTTCGGGCAGGCGATTCTCTACGGACGAGACGCCAGCCAGGACTATCTCGCTGCTACGGTGCGGCAGGGTGAAAGTAATTTTCTGATCCTGGTCTATACGGTGACTCGCGGTAACTATCGAGAGTATGTCTGGATTGAGCAGCTTGAACTGGGCGCCAATGCCGTGGTGCCGGGGATGGACGGCGCTGACGGACGGGTGAGAGGGCCGCTGATCGTACCCTGGACCGGTGGCTTTACCTACCGCTTTGAGTGGGATGCAACCGACCGCCGCAAGCTCAACGAATGGGCCACGACAAACAGTGCCGACGTGGTGATTATCAGCCATTCGACCCTGAAAGCCGACGAAACACTGGCGGAGTCCATGCAGCGGGCCAGCAATGCCGCCGAAGCCATGTCCGCGTTGTTGCAGAAAAGCGGCATCCGCATTGAACAGCAGCGACAGGTAATCGCCGGGCCGACGATTCCTTCCGCAGACCCAACCAGAGCTGGCGACCGTGTAGAACTTGTCGTCATCATTGCGCCATAGTGTCCCGTCTGGTTAATTGGTTGACCTACTGCGCGCTCTTCGGGAGCCCTTGAGGGCTCAGTAGATCAGCGAATTAACCAGACGGGACAGCTAGGACGGGGATCGACATCGTGGTGAACGATCAGGACAAAACACAGCCAGACGAATTGAATCGGGATGCGGTCGGTGCAGATCGTCCGGAGGCGCCAGTGGGTAAAGGCGATGTCCGTCAACCTGGAGCGGCACCCAAGAAAACCGTCGCATTGACCCTGGGTAGCGGCGGCGCCCGTGGGTACGCCCACATCGGCGCGATCGAAGTGCTGGTTGAACGGGGCTATGAGATCATCGCTATTTCCGGTTGCTCCATGGGCGCGCTGATCGGGGGCATGTATGCCGCCGGTAAAATGAAAGATTACAAAGACTGGGTCACCGGGCTGGGTCAGTTTGATGTTCTGAAACTGCTTGATGTGACCTTCAATTCGGTGGGGGCCATTCGCGGCGAGAAGGTGTTCTCTGTGGTTCGGGACCTGTTACAGGACATCCGCATCGAATCACTCCCCATCGCCTACACCGCGGTGGCGACGGACCTGCTGGCACACAAGGAAATCTGGTTTCAGGAAGGGCCGTTGGATCAGGCGATCCGAGCCTCTATTGCCATCCCCAGTGTCATTACCCCGTTGATTCATAATGGCCGGGTTCTGGTGGACGGTGCCTTGTTGAATCCGCTGCCGATCATTCCCACCATTTCATCTCACGCTGACCTGGTGTTCGCGGTGAATCTGAGTGGCGAAGACGACCGCCCACCGCGGATTGCGGATGCCGGATTTGAGACGCAGCCCGAAGATCCGTCTGAGGTTGAGGAATGGGTACAGAAAGTGCGGGATAAGGCATCCCGTTTATTTGACTGGGATGCACTGAAGGCCTTCACCGGTCGGCGGGATCCGGAGGCTTGTATGGACGACGATCCGGAGGCAAAGATCAGTCGGGCGCTTGATCGCCAGGAGTCCGCTTCCAAGCGTGAAAGCCGCAAGGCACCGGACGAATCCGGCGCCATTGACTGGGACAAGTTGGGCATCGGCAAGTTCGACATCATGAACCTGACCATCGAAACCATGCAAAGTGCCTTGGTGCAGTACAAAATTGCTGGCTATCCGCCAGATTTGTTGGTCAATATTCCAAAGAATGCCTGTCGCACCTACGATTACCACAAAGCTCCGGAGCTGATTCAGCTCGGCCGGGAGCGAATGACCCAGGCGTTGGACCGCTTCGAGCAGCACCAGCTGAGCTCCGGCCCGTTGTCCATTTGACGCGGCCGGTCGGCCCCTCATCCGAGTTAGGGCTGCAGACCGGAGCCCAATGGGCGTATAATCCGGTTCCGATATTCAATCCGGCGGCACTGGTGGCCGCCAAGGCATCCGAAGAAGGAACTGTCTCGCCGTGACCCAGCCCATAGATGATCTGCACACCGTACGCGACTACCTGCGTTACGTTTCATCGCAATTTGCAGCGTCGCCCCTGTTTTTCGGCCATGGTACTGACAACGTCTGGGACGAGGCGGTTCAACTGGTGATGCGAAGCCTGCATTTGCCGCTGGAAAACAACACGCTGTTTCTCGATGCGCGTCTTACCCGGCAGGAGCGGCAGTTGATTCTGGAGCGCACGCACCGTCGAGTCGATGAGCGTGTCCCCCTGGCTTACCTGTTGGGCGAAGCCTGGTTCATGGGGATGCCCTTTTATGTGGATGAGCGGGTGCTGGTACCGCGCTCACCCATTGGTGAACTGTTGCAATCCGGCTTGCAGCCCTCGCTGGGGGACAAGCCGGTAGGGCGAATCCTGGATCTTTGCACCGGCAGTGGTTGCATTGGTATTGCCGCCGCCACGGTGTTTGAGGAAGCTGAGGTGGAGCTGTCCGACATCTCTGCGGACGCCTTGGCCGTCGCCGCCCGAAACATCGATTTCCATGAGGTCGGTGACCGGGTCCAGGCGATTCAGTCAGACCTGTTCGATCATCTGCAGGGCCGGTATGACGTCATTCTCAGTAATCCGCCCTACGTCGATGCCGATGACCTGGCCGCCATGCCGGAAGAATTCCACCATGAACCGGAATTGGGGCTGGCTGCTGGCATCGATGGTCTCGATATCGCTCATCGGATTCTGGCCCAGGCCGCCGATTACCTGACTCCGGGTGGATTGCTGATCGTGGAAGTGGGCAACAGTTGGGTGGCGTTGGATGCCGCCTACCCGGATCTGCCGCTGACCTGGCTCGACTTTGAGCAGGGCGGAGATGGTGTGTTTGTGTTAACGGCGGAAGACTTGGCCGCCTGGCGCGCTCGCAACGGTTAGTCAGAGGCTCCTTAAGGTCTGGTCATCAATAACCTATATAAGATTCTGAATTATGTCTGGAAACACCTTTGGTAAGCTCTTTACGGTAACCACCTTTGGCGAAAGCCACGGCCTTGCTCTTGGTTGCATTGTGGACGGTTGCCCTCCGGGAATCGATCTGAGTGAGGCGGACCTGCAACAGGATCTCGATCGTCGCAAACCGGGCACGTCCCGCCATACCACTCAGCGTCGGGAGCCGGACCAGGTTCGAATTCTGTCCGGTGTGTTCGAGGGCAAGACGACAGGCACACCCATTGGCCTGCTGATCGAAAATACCGATCAGCGCTCCAAGGATTACTCCAAGATTGCCAATCAATTCCGTCCGGCCCATGCCGATTACACTTACATCCACAAGTACGGCATCCGGGATTATCGTGGCGGCGGCCGGTCCTCCGCGCGGGAAACCGCGATGCGCGTGGCAGCCGGCGCAGTCGCCAGAAAGTTTCTGGAACAACACCTGGGCATCCGCATTCGTGGCTATCTGGCTCAGCTTGGCCCGATTGCGGTGGAAAAGCTGGACTGGGATCAGGTGCATCAGAACCCGTTCTTCTGCCCGGACGCCGATAAGGTACCCGAACTGGAGCAGTACATGGATGCCCTGCGCAAGGAGGGCAATTCCATCGGTGCCCGGATCAACGTGGTGGCGGAAGGGGTGCCTCCGGGGTTGGGCGAGCCGATTTTCGATCGCCTTGATGCCGATCTGGCCCATGCCTTGATGAGCATCAATGCGGTTAAAGGTGTGGAAATCGGTGCCGGTTTTGGCTGTGTTACTCAAAAGGGCACCGAGCATCGGGACGAGCTGACGCCGGACGGCTTTACTTCGAACCACGCCGGCGGCGTGCTTGGCGGTATTTCCTCCGGGCAGCCGATTCTCGCCAGCATCGCCCTGAAGCCGACTTCCAGCCTGCGACTTCCTGGCCGCAGCATCGATCTGGAAGGCAATCCGGTGGAGGTGATCACCACCGGTCGTCACGACCCCTGCGTCGGTATTCGGGCTACCCCGATTGCCGAGGCCATGATGGCCATTGTGCTGATGGACCATTACCTGCGGCACCGGGCGCAGAATGCCGATGTGACGGTGACCACGCCGGACATCGAGAAGCGCTGAGGAAGGGCTTATTTACTGGCGACTGTCGAACCTCTATTTCTGGTTCTTTGCGCTACTCGGCGCCTTGCTGCCTTACTGGTCCCTCTATCTCGAAGATAGGGGGTACAGTTATCTTCAAATTGCCACCCTGATGGCGACCATCCAGCTGACCAAAATCATCGCGCCCAGCGTGTGGGGGTGGCTCGGTGATCGCAGTGGCCAGCGGGTCAGGCTGGTCCGAGTCGGCGCCCTGACGGGTGCCGTCTGTTTTCTGGGGGTGTTTCTGGAGCCGGGATTCTCCGGTTTGATCCTGGTCATGCTGGCGTTTACCTTCTTTTGGAACGCCATCCTGCCACTTTATGAAGTGATTACCCTGCGGGGCCTGGGGGCGGACCGGACACGATATGGCCGGGTGCGGCTGTGGGGATCGGTAGGTTTTATCGGCACGGTCGCCGGAGTCGGAGCCATTCTGGAGTTCGTCCCGGTTCGTCTACTACCCTGGATTGTGCTGCCGGTGTTCGCCGGGATTGCGGTGTCCGCCTTCATGCTGCCGGCGGAGCAGGGCAATCGGAAAGAACAGGAAGGCACCCGGGGCCTGCTTGCTATCATGACGTCAGCTTCGGTGCTGGCGTTCTTCCTGATGAATTTCCTGCTGCAGGTGTCTCATGGCGCCTATTACACGTTTTTCAGCATTCATCTCGAGCACTATGGCTACGGCAAGTTGGCCATTGGCCTGCTTTGGTCTCTGGGGGTTCTGGCGGAGATTGTCCTGTTCCTGGTCATGCATCGGCTCCTCAGCCGTTTTTCGCTGCGCCGGATTGCACTCACCGCCCTGGCGTTAACACTGCTGCGCTGGATACTCGTCGCCGAGGCCACCGGTATGCTGGCGGTACTGATCTTCGCTCAGCTGCTTCACGCGGCGTCCTACGGGGCGATGCATGCGCTCTCGGTACAGTTCATCCACGGTTATTTTGGCAAGGGCCATCATGGCCAGGGGCAGGCGTTGTACAGCGGGCTCAGTTTTGGTGCGGGCGGAGCGATAGGCGCTTGGCTCTCGGGCTTTCTGGTAGAAGGTTCAGGCACTGAACTGGCCTTTTGGGGCAGCGCCGCTGCGATCGCGGCGGCGCTGGTCCTGACCTGGCGGTGGTTGCGGCCGCCGCCAGGGAGCGACTGAGTCAGCCGGGCAGATCCGGGTTCTCGGTCTCTTCGGTTTCTTCCAGGCTCAAGCTGAGACCACCGCCGCCAGAGCCGGCGCTGCCGCCAGGCTCGTTGCCGTGCAGTTTGATTTTGAGGCGCAGGTTGTTGGCTGAGTCCGCGTTCTTGAGGGCCTCCTCTTCGGTGATCTTGCCATCCTTCCAAAGGTTGAACAGGGCCAGGTCGAACGTCTGCATGCCGATATTGGTGGACTTCTCCATGATCTCCTTGATGCCATCAATCTCGCCCCGGAGGATCAGTTCGCTGATGGTGGGCGTACCCAGCAGAATCTCGATAGCCGCGCAGCGCTTGCCGTCAACCGTGGGAATCAGGCGTTGGGAAACGAAAGAGCGCAAATTCATAGCCAGGTCCATCAGCAACTGGGGCCGACGTTCCTCGGGGAAGAAGTTAATGATGCGGTCAAGGGCCTGGTTGGCGTTATTGGCGTGCAGTGTGGAGATGCACAGGTGACCGGTTTCGGCAAAGGCGAGGGCATGCTCCATGGTTTCCCGATCCCGGATCTCACCAATGAGAATGACGTCCGGTGCCTGACGCAGGGTGTTTTTCAGGGCCTTGTGGAAACTTCGGGTATCAACGCCCACTTCCCGCTGGTTAATGATGCTGCGTTTGTGGCGGTGAATGTACTCTACCGGATCTTCAATGGTAATGATGTGGCCACTGGAATAGGTGTTGCGGTGATCGATCAGTGCGGCCAATGAGGTCGACTTGCCAGAGCCAGTAGCTCCGACAAACAGCACCAACCCCCGTTTGGACATCACCACTTCCTTGAGAATCTTGGGCAGCCCCAGCTTATCGGCGTTAGGGATCTCGGTCACAATGTTCCGTGCCACGATGGAGATTTCGTTTCGCTGGCGGAAAATGTTAACCCGGAACCGACCCACATCGGGAATGCTGTAGGCCAGATTCATTTCCAGTTCCTGCTCGAATTCCTCAATTTGCTCGGCATCCATGACGGCGTACGCGATTTTCTTGATGGCACCTGGCGGCAATGGCGTACGATCGATGGGTTTCAACGTGCCCTGGAACTTTGCACAGGGCGGAGCCCCGGTGCTCAGATAGAGGTCAGAGCCATCTTTCATGGCCAGGATCTTTAGATAATCGTCGAAACCCATGTGCTCTCCTGTCGTTATTGGTTATTTCGGGGAAGCCAGTTTAGTGGCAGTTATTGCGTTATTTCCGTCTGTTTTCTGTGACTTTTCTTGATCTTCTCTTACGATCGCCTGCAACGCCGACGCGGCTGAGCTGAGTTTTCGACCGCGCAGTCCAACCGCACCCAGTACCCGTGTTACCCGCTGGGGTATGGCCAGTTTGGTGATGGAGGCGTCAACCATGCTTAAAGGTAGAACACTCCAGCCAAGACCGACACTGGTCATCATCTTGATGGTTTCGAGATAGTTGGTGGGCATCTGGGGTGTTAGCGGCAGGCTTTGTTCCAGGAACAACCGGCTCACTACCCGGTAGGTGGCGGTGGAGGTGTCCGGAAGTAGGGCGGGGAACTGGCTGAGATCCGCCAGGTTTGGCGATGACAGTGCAGCCAGCGGATGATCGGGGCCGGCAACGAATACCATGGGGTCGTGCCACTGCTCGTACACCGTGAAGTGACTGCCCATACTGTCGCTCAGGGTGACAAAGGCCAGTTCCGCATTGCGTTTGCGCATCTGTTCGTAGGCGCTTTCCGATTCCATGAATTGCAGGTTCAGGCGGACCTGAGGGTATTCACGGGTAAACCTCCGCAGCCAGGCCGGCAGGTGGTGCAGGCCGATGTGGTGACTGGCTATGATGTCGAGCTCGCCACCAATGTCGCCCTCCGTCGCCCGCAGTGCCACCTTCATATTGTGGAATTCATCCAGGATCCTGCGTGCATGGGGGAGCAGCCTGGCGCCGGCCTCGGTCAGTTGCAGGTGGCGCTGGCTACGGTCAATGAGGGGATTGCCAAGCTGGTTCTCCAGGGCGGCGAGACGTTTGCTGATCGCCGGCTGGGTAATGTGAAGCGATTCGGCCGCCTCGGAAAACGAGCCGAGGTCGACAATGGTCACGAACGCTTTGAGGCTGTTGCTGTCCATTGTTTGTCTTCCTGTATTTGGCTGCCGAAGCTTGTCTGGCAATGCCTGTCTGCCGATGTGTGTTTATCGATGTTTGCCTGCGGAAGATTGTATTCCACCCTGGAATTCAAAATATAAAAAACATGAATTGAGGTTATTTGATCCAAGGGTATACCATATTCCCCATAATGACACCGAGAGAGCTTAGGAGCCTTCCATGGCAGGTAAAACCTTATACGACAAATTGTGGGACGATCATCTCGTCAAACAGCGTGACGACGGTTCTGCGCTGATCTATATCGATCGCCAGCTGTTGCACGAAGTGACATCGCCCCAGGCCTTCGAAGGCCTTCGGCTGGCCGGACGCAAGCCCTGGCGCCTTGATGCCAACCTGGCAACGCCGGACCATAACGTGCCCACCACCGATCGTGACAAGGGTATCGACGGCATCGTTGATCCGGTTTCCCGCACCCAGGTGGAAACCCTGGACCGGAACTGTGATGAGTTCGGCATTCTCGAGTTCAAGATCAAGGATCAGCGTCAGGGCATTGTCCATGTGATCGGCCCCGAGCAGGGCGCGACACTCCCGGGCATGACCATCGTCTGTGGTGACTCCCATACCTCCACCCACGGTGCGTTTGGAACCCTGGCCCATGGTATCGGCACCTCCGAGGTTGAGCATGTGCTGGCCACCCAGTGCCTGGTTCAGAAAAAAATGAAGAATATGCTGGTGCGGGTTAACGGCAAACTCGGCACTGGTGTAACGGGCAAGGACGTGGTACTGGCGATCATCGGCAAGATCGGCACGGCCGGAGGCACCGGCTACGCCATCGAGTTTGGCGGTGACGTCATCCGTGATCTGTCCATGGAAGGCCGCATGACCATCTGCAACATGGCCATTGAGGCGGGTGCCCGGGTCGGGATGGTGGCGGTCGATGACACCACCATCGACTACGTCAAGGACCGTCCTTTCT
This sequence comes from Marinobacter sp., assembly GCA_041594735.1. Classification (GTDB taxonomy): domain Bacteria; phylum Pseudomonadota; class Gammaproteobacteria; order Pseudomonadales; family Oleiphilaceae; genus Marinobacter. The sequence continues at coordinate 5,219 of JBFHLR010000003.1, read as the reverse complement.
CTCCGACGGGCGAGCAGTGGGATGCCGCAGTGGCCCATTGGCGCACGCTGCACAGCGATGCGGACGCAGTCTTCGACAAGGTGGTGGAACTGGATGGTGCGGATATACAGCCACAGGTTACCTGGGGAACGTCGCCAGAGATGGTGACCGGGGTCGATGGCAATGTGCCCGATCCTGCCGCCGAAGCCGATCCCATCAAGCGGGAAGGCATTGTCCGGGCGCTGAAATACATGGGCCTGGAAGCCAATATGCCGATCACCTCAATTCAGCTGGACCGGGTCTTTATAGGCTCCTGCACCAATTCCCGCATTGAAGATCTCCGGGAAGCGGCTGCCGTGGTCAAGGGGCGTAAAGTGGCTGCCAGCCTGAAGCAGGCCATGGTGGTGCCGGGTTCCGGGCTGGTCAAGGCACAGGCTGAGGCGGAAGGTCTCGACAGGATCTTTGTCGAAGCCGGCCTCGAATGGCGTGATCCGGGTTGCTCCATGTGCCTGGCGATGAACGCAGACAAGCTTGGTCAGGGGGAGCACTGCGCCTCTACGTCCAACCGTAACTTCGAGGGGCGGCAGGGCTTTGGTGGGCGTACCCATCTGGTGAGTCCGGCCATGGCTGCCGCCGCTGCGGTAACCGGCCACTTTATCGACGTTCGTGAACTGACCCACTGATCCACCAGGAGACAAGTCCCATGCGCGCATTTACGCAACATCAGGGCATTGTGGCCCCCATGGACCGTTCCAATGTGGATACGGACATGATCATTCCCAAGCAGTTTCTCAAGTCCATCAAGCGCAGTGGCTTTGGGCCGAACCTGTTTGATGAGCTTCGCTATCTCGATGAAGGCAAGCCCGACCAGGACTGCTCACAGCGTCCACTGAATCCTGACTTCGTCCTGAATCAGCCCCGCTACCAGAACGCGAGCGTGCTGCTGGCGAGAAGTAATTTCGGCTGCGGCTCCAGTCGCGAACACGCGCCCTGGGCGTTGGATGACTTTGGTTTCCGGGCCATCATAGCGCCAAGCTTTGCGGATATTTTTTACAACAACTGCTTTAAGAATGGGTTGTTGCCTATTGTTCTTTCAGAAGATGTTGTGGACAGCCTGTTTCAGGAAGCCGAGCAGCAGGAAGGCTATCAGCTGCAGGTGGACCTCGAGTCCAAGACTGTCACCACGCCAAGCGGTGCGTCTTTTAGTTTCGATGTGGACGATTTCCGTCGTCACTGTCTGTTGAACGGGCTGGATGATATCGGGGTGACCCTGGAAGATGCCGACAGCATCAAAGACTACGAAGCCAAGCGTCGCCAGAGCGCGCCCTGGCTGTTCAATGCCGGACAATAAGGAAAAGGATAAACGATGAGTCAATCAGTATTGCTGTTGCCGGGTGATGGCATTGGTCCCGAAATCGTCACCGAAGCGGAGAAGGTTCTGCGCAAGGTGAATGAAAAATTTGACCTGGGTTTGCAGTTTGAGACCGCTCTGGTGGGTGGTGCCGCGATCGATGAGACCGGCGTGCCACTTCCGGACGACACCCTGAGCAAGGCCCGTGCAGCGGATGCCATTCTGCTGGGGGCCGTGGGCGGACCAAAATGGGACGGTCTTGAAATGGCAAGGCGGCCGGAAAAAGGCCTGCTGGGATTGCGTTCCAATCTGGAGCTGTTTGCCAATTTGCGTCCGGCCATCCTCTATCCGCAACTGGCCTCGGCTTCGTCGCTGAAGCCAGAGGTGGTGTCCGGCCTGGACATCATGATCGTGCGGGAACTGACCGGAGGGATTTATTTCGGTCAGCCTCGGGGTGTGCGGGAACTGGACAACGGTGAGCGCCAGGGCTTCAACACCTACGTCTATTCCGAATCCGAGATTCGTCGGATCGGTCGCGTCGCTTTCGAAGCGGCCCGGCAGCGCAACAAGAAATTGTGCTCGGTGGACAAGGCCAACGTGCTGGAGGTTACCGTGCTGTGGCGGGAAATTATGGAAGAGTTGGCCACAGAGTATCCGGATGTAGAACTCAGCCACATGTACGTAGACAACGCCGCCATGCAGCTGGTTCGGGCGCCAAAGCAGTTTGACGTCATTGTGACCGGCAACATGTTTGGTGATATCCTTTCGGACGAAGCGGCCATGCTGACCGGATCGATCGGTATGCTGCCATCCGCCTCGCTGAATGCTGACAAGCAGGGCATGTACGAGCCTTGTCACGGATCGGCCCCGGACATTGCCGGCCAGGGCATCGCAAATCCGCTGGCAACCATTCTTTCCGCTGCGATGATGCTGCGGTACAGCTTGCAGGCGGATGAGGCGGCAGAGGCTATCGAGGCCGCAGTGAGCAAGGTGCTGGACCAGGGGCTGCGTACCGCGGACATTATGTCCGAAGGCAGCACGAAGGTTTCCACCCGCGAAATGGGTGAAGCGGTCCTCGCCGTGCTCTAAGCGTTAGATGAGCTTATAACGAACCCGACGGCAACAAGATGCTGTTGCCGCGGGATCATCCATCCTGTCCTTGCCGGCGATACGGGCAAGGGCGGGCATAATATGAGGTTCAAAGGTCGCACATGAAGCGAGTTGGACTTGTAGGCTGGCGTGGCATGGTGGGTTCCGTCCTCATGCAGCGCATGCGCGAAGAAAACGATTTTGCCGATATCGAACCGGTATTCTTTACCACATCGCAGACCGGTAAGCCGGCGCCGGATGTGGGTAAGGAAGGGGTGCCGCCCCTACAGGATGCCTTCGATATCGAGGCGCTCAAGCAAATGGATGTGATCGTGACCTGCCAGGGTGGCGATTACACTCAGGAAGTATTTCAGCGGCTGCGTAATGGTGGCTGGAGCGGATACTGGATCGATGCGGCGTCCACTCTGCGGATGGCCGATCATTCCGTTATTGTGCTGGACCCGGTTAACCGCGGGGTGATTGATGAAGCGCTCGACAGCGGCGTCAAGGACTTCATCGGCGGCAACTGCACCGTTAGTCTGATGATGCTGGCGCTTGGGGGGTTGCTTGAGCAGGACCTGATCGAGTGGGTATCGCCGATGACCTATCAGGCGGCTTCCGGAGCGGGTGCCAAGAACATGCGGGAGCTGCTGTCCCAAATGGGCGAGTTGCGGGACGGCGTCGCGGAGTTGTTGGCAGATCCTTCGTCCGCCATCCTCGACATTGACCGCAAGGTTACCGAGACCATGCGCTCTGACAGCTTTTCCACCGATAACTTCGGTGTGCCCCTTGCAGGCAGCTTGATCCCGTTCATCGACAAGCAGCTCGACAGTGGTCAGAGCAAGGAAGAGTGGAAGGCGCAGTCTGAAACCAACAAAATTCTTGGCCGAAGTGAGCATCCGTTACCGATCGACGGTATCTGCGTGCGCATCGGGGCCATGCGTTCCCACAGCCAGGCGCTGACCATAAAGCTGCGTAAAGATCTGCCAGTGTCAGAGATCGAATCGATCCTGGCGGCGGGTAATGACTGGGTCAAGGTGATTCCCAACGATCGGGACGCCACCATGCAGGAACTGACGCCTGCCAAGGTGACCGGTACCCTGAGTGTGCCCATCGGCCGTATTCGCAAGTTGGCGATGGGGCCTGAATACATCTCGGCATTCACCGTAGGTGACCAGTTGCTGTGGGGCGCGGCCGAGCCGCTGCGCCGGATGTTACGGATTCTCCAGGAACGCTAAGGGCACCTGGATACAGCGGGCGTAATGCCAACTGGGTCCGGTTTCCGGAAGGTAGGCAGGGGCGGAGGCTGATTTCGGTCTCCGCCCCTGTTATTTTCAGGGATTGTTGGTTCACGAAGCCGGAATCGTGGGCTAGACTGGCGAAAAAGGACGCAGGCCTGCCGAGTGGCAACAGCAGGTTCCGCCAAGTTGCTGAAGAATTGGTGGAGCGAAAGTGGCTGATTGATTGATAAAACAAGAGTTATCATCAATACTTAGCCAACTGATCGATACCGATATCTAATAATAATTAGACTTTGTCTCGACGAAAGTCATCCAACCTCATCCGATTCTGTTTTAAGAAGCAGTAAAGAATAACGGAGACTGGAAAGGAAAAAGCATGAAGGTACGCAAGCTTGCGGTTGCCCTGGCGTTAGCAGGTGGACTCGGCTCAGGAGTCGCACAGGCTCTCGGACTCGGAGAAATTGAACTCCAGTCGTTTCTGAACGAGCCACTTGAAGCCGATATTTCATTGAGTAGCAGCGCTGGCATCAGTTCCAGCGAAGTCTTTGTAAATCTTGCGCCTGCAGAAGCCTACCGTCAGGTTGGTATCGATCGCAGTTATTTCCTCACCAAGCTCCAGTTCAACGTTTCCACGGCGCCTAATGGCAGTCTTGTGGTCAACGTCAGTTCAGTCGAGCCGGTTAAAGAACCCTACCTGAATTTTCTGCTGGAAGTGACTTGGCCTAATGGGCGGTTGATGCGGGAGTACGCCGTTCTGGTAGATCCTCCGGTGTATGCCGAAGAGTCCGGTTTGGCCGAGCAGGTACAGGTGCCACAAGCACCCGCTCCGTCCCGGCCTGCGCCGAAGCCTGCAGTTAGCCCATCGCAAGCAGCCCCGGCCCCGGCGTCTGTCGTTACCCGACCGACTGTGGATACCTATGGGCCGACAGGGGCTTCGGATACCCTTTGGGGTATCGCCTTAGCCGTGCGTCCCGACGCTTCCGTGTCCCCTCAGCAAGTCATGCTTTCGATCCAGGATCTCAATCCGGATGCCTTTATCAATGGCAACATTAATCGCATGAAACGGGGGCAGGTCCTTCGGGTGCCCTCTCTGGAGCAGATCCAGTCACGGACCCGCGCCGAGGCGAATCGTCAGGTAACCGCGCAGAATGAGGCGCTGACCACGGCGCCACGGCGAGCGGTTGATACCAGGGACGTTGCGCCGGCGCAGATTGGCGCTGACCCGACGCCAGCAGCGGGGGCTGATGAGCTCAAGCTGCTGGTTGCTGATCAGCAGGGAGCCCGTACCGTTGAAGAGGGTGGGTCCGCAGGAGGTGACGGCCAGTTGGCTGGCGGCGTGGACGCTGGCAGCGCGGTGGCGATGGAAGAGCTGGAAAGCACCCGTCGTGAAAATGAAGAGCTAAGCGGTCGGGTTGAGGATCTCCAGTCCCAGGTGGAAACCTTACAGCGACTGCTCGAACTCAAAAACTCCCAACTGGCCGAGTTCGAACAGGGGCTTGCCGCCCAAGATGGCGCAGAGCCGACTGATCCGACCGCGGCAACACAGATTCCGGGCGCGG
>JBFHLR010000002.1:0-62354 GCA_041594735.1 Marinobacter sp. | reverse complement strand
GGGCCTGGCTGTGGGCGCGGGAATGGACCGCTTCCTGGCGGATGAAGCCTTCCACATCGGCGCGCAGGTTGTCATCGGTCACCAGCGGCAGCGCCTGATTGTAGACCCGGCAGAACCACAGCTCGCCTTCCGGCAGCAGCATGTGGATGCCATTGATCATGTAGGTTGAGAAGGGGTCGTCCCGCAGCCAGTACAGCGGGGTCTCGTCAAAGTTGAACTGAACCCGACGGGCTTTCAATGGGTGACGTTCTGCAGTAGTCATGAACATCGATCTCCAATCAAGGGGTAATATCCAGGCGCGCCACCAGACGGGAAACGCTGGGGGCAAAACGGCTGATGAAACGGGTAGCGAGGGCTTCCGGGCCGACCAGGGAGAGCGCCGGATTGGTCAGCACCGCATCAAGGATGCGCTCCGCCACGTCCTCCGGGGTCACCAGACTCGCACGTTGGTACAGGGCGTCGGCCTTGGCCTGCTTGGCCGCCTGCTCCTCTTCGCTGAGGCCGGCGTAAACGGTGTTCTTGGCGATGCCGGTGGCGACAAAGCCCGGGCACACGGTGCTAACGCCAATGCTGTGTTCCGCCAGCTCCGCCCGCAGGCATTCGCTGAGCATGTGCACCGCCGCCTTGGTGGTGGAGTAGGCGGCCAGCTTGCGATTGGGGGCAAACGAGGCGGCTGAGGCCACATTGATGATGTGGCCGCCACGGTGGTCATCCACCATCCGCTGGCCGAACAGGCGGCTGCCGTGGATCACGCCCCACAGGTTGACCTTGAGAATCCGCTCCCAATCCGCTGTCGTGGTGTCAAGTACCCCGCCCGCCATGCCGATGCCGGCGTTGTTCACCAGGATGTCCGCGCCGCCGAGTTCCTTGCCGACCCACTTGGCGAGTTTTTGCATGGCCGTGGCCGAGCCCACATCCACCTTGCTGGCCCAGGCGGAGCCGCCCAGTTGCCTGACCTGCTCCGCGGTCTCCTCGGCGGCCGCCTCATTGATATCGACACAAACGACGTCGGCGCCCACCGCGGCAAACTTCAGTGCCGTGGCGCGGCCGAAACCGGAGCCGGCACCGGTGATGACCGCGGTCTTGCCGGTCAGCGCCAGGCCCAGTCGTTCCGGCCGCACCCGGGCATGCTGCAGCGCCGGGCTCATGGTGCCGCTTTCGACCCCGGCGACAAATTCGGCAATCCAGTTGGCAATCTGTTCCGGATGGCTTAACGGCACCCAGTGGTTGGCATTGATGTCGCGACGGTACAGTTCCGGTACCCATTCATGCAGTTCCTCGAACAGCTGGGTGCCCACGTAGTTGTCTCCGGTGGGCACGATCAGTTGCACCGGGCAGTCGGCAGGACGGGCTTCCGGCCGGAACAGCTTGTTGCGGAAGTTGGCCCGGTACAACTGCACGCCGTACTTGCCGTCTTTGGTCTGGCTGGGGTTGAGCTCCGGCTCTGCCACCTGCTCCCGATGCTTCAGATATTGCGGCCACAGCTTGCCGAGGCCGTTTTGCCAGGCCGTCGGCGCCAGCACCGGCAAATGGAAAAAGCCGACATACCAGGAGCTGATGACCTGGCGGATGAGCTTGGCCTTGGCGGCGGGTGACAGATTCAGCGTCTTGTTGCGCAGCCAGTAACCCATGTGATCCAGGCACGGACCGGAAATGGTGGTGTAGGACAGGATGCGTGCCTTCAATGGGCCTGCGGTGACCGATTCCCAGCTCTGGATGGAGCCCCAGTCGTGTCCCGCCAGGTGGAAGGCCTGACCGGGAATGGTGGCCTCTACCACCGCCTGCAGGTCGGCCGCCAGCAGCGACATCTGATAATCCGCCTGTTTGCTCGGGGCGGTGGACTCGCCGGCGCCGCGCACATCGTAGGTAATGACGAAATGTTTGCGCGCCAGCCGTTCGGCAACGCCCTGCCACACGGTGTGGTTATCCGGGTAACCGTGCACCAGCACGATGGGTACCTTGCGTGCATCGCCGTAAGTCACCACGTTGAGGCGGACGCTGCCGCTCATGACTGGAGTGGTCTGCTTCATGAAGGAACTCCGTAAGCCTGGGCAAGCGGGTATTGCCGACGGGCAATGCCTGCCAATTGTTGTCATTGAATCCGATAAGGTTATCAGCGGCCGGTCATTCGGGCGTTTGCGTAACGGGACGCCGGGGTGGCATTCGAGGACAAGGCGCCGGGTTTATTGCTGGACTTGGGCGACTCGCGCCGCGGATCATTGATTGCAGGCGAACAGCCCGGTGCAGGGCCGGGCAGGATCGTTGGCAGTGGTATATGTTGACTGTTGAACGCCGAGGGGTAAGTGCACAACCTGCAGCCACAACAACTGACCAGATGAGACACGCGTAATGACTGATCGTCCTCATGTGGGCGCCGCCGAGCTGGCCGCGCGCTTCCGGGAGTTTATCGATCCCGAGTTCGTGATTTCCGACGCCGAGACCATGAAGCCGTACGAATGCGACGGCATGTCCATGTATTGCGAGATGCCACTGCTGGTGGTGTTGCCGGAGACAGTGGCGCAGGTTCAGCAGGTGATGCGGATCTGCCATCAGTACCGGGTACCGGTGGTGGCGCGCGGCGCGGGCACCGGTCTCAGTGCCGGGGCCATGCCCCATGCCGACGGGGTGGTGCTCTCCCTGGCCAAGTTCAATCGCATTCTCGACATTGACCCGCTGGCACGCACCGCGCGACTGCAGCCGGGTGTGCGCAATCTCGCCATCAGCGAGGCGGCGGCGCAATTCGGCCTCTATTACGGCCCCGATCCCTCCTCCCAGATTGCCTGTACCATCGGTGGTAATGTCGCGGAGAACTCCGGCGGTGTGCATTGCCTGAAGTACGGCCTGACGGTTCACAACCTGCTGAGGGTGGAAATGATCACCGTCGAGGGCGAACGGGTGGTGCTGGGCAGCGAGGGGCTGGATGTCTGTGGCATGGACCTGCTGGCCCTGGCCACCGGTTCCGAAGGCTTGTTGGGTATTGTCACCGAGGTGACCGTCAAACTGTTGCCGACGCCTGAGCGGGCGCAGGTGGTGATGGCCGGCTTTGACAGCGTGCAGAAGGCCGGTGATGCGGTGGGCGGGATCATCGCCCACGGCATCATTCCCGGTGGTCTGGAGATGATGGACAGTCATGCCATCGTCGCGGCGGACGATTTTGCCCAGGCCGGCTACCCGCGCGATGCCAAGGCGCTGCTGCTGTGCGAGGTGGACGGCACCGCCGAAGAGGTGCAGGAGCATATCGAGCAGGCCGAGGCGCTGTTCCGGGAGCTGGGGGCAACCTCCGTGCGCACCTCCAAGAACGAGGCGGAGCGGGCGCTGTTGTGGAAGGGGCGCAAGTCGGCGTTCCCCGCTGTCGGCCGGATCTCGCCGGACTACTACTGCATGGACGGCACCATTCCCCGCCGCCAGTTGGCCCACGTGCTCACCGAGATGGAAACGATGTCTGAACAGTTTGGCTTGCGGGTGGCCAATGTCTTCCACGCCGGCGACGGCAACTTGCACCCATTGATTCTGTTTGATGCCAATGTGCCGGGGGAGTTTGAACGGACCGAGGCCTTCGGCACCGCCATCCTCAGGTTGTGTGTCGAGGTGGGGGGCTGCATTACCGGTGAGCACGGTGTCGGCGTCGAGAAGATCCGGCAGATGGCCTATCAGTTCTCCGATGCCGAACTGGCCCAGTTCCACGATCTCAAGGCCGCCTTCGATCCCCAGGGCATTCTCAATCCGGGCAAGGGGGTGCCGTCGCTGCGGTTCTGTCAGGAGTACCGTGCCCTGGACAACAAACCCCATTCCAGTCACCCAGCCAAGGAGGCGCGCCATGGCTGATATCGCCCAGCAATTACAGGACCAGGTCCTGGCGGCCCGGGACCAGGGTCAGAAACTGAACATCGTTGGCGGTGGCAGCAAGTCCTTTCTCGGACGCCAGATGGCTGTGGCAACCACCGACCTGCACGTTGGGGAGCACCGCGGTATCGTCGAATACCACCCGGTGGAACTGGTGCTTACAGCGCGCGCCGGCACACCGCTGACCGAAATCGAGGCGACCCTGGCGGAACAGGGCCAGGGCCTGCATTTCGAGCCGCCCCGGCTGGGGACGTCCGACACCATCGGTGGCACCCTGGCCTGCAACCTGTCCGGTCCGGCCAGGCCCTGGAGCGGCTCGGTCCGTGACCAGGTGCTGGGGGTGCGGCTGATCAACGGCAAGGGCGAGCAGCTCAGGTTCGGTGGCCAGGTGATGAAAAACGTGGCCGGTTACGACGTTTCCCGACTGCAGGCCGGCGCCATGGGCACGCTGGGGGTGATGACGGAAATCAGTCTGAAGGTCATGCCGCAGCCAGCGGCCACCCTGACCCTGGTGCAAGAGATCGCACCGGATCAGGTGATCGCCTACATGAACGAGCGCGCTGGCGAAGCCAAGCCCATTTCCGCCGCCTGCTGGCTGGATGGCAAGGTGTACCTGCGGTTGTCCGGTGCTCGTTCGGCCGTGGAGGCCACCGCCGACAAATGGGCGGGCACGGTGCTGGAGGCGGGCGATTCCTTCTGGCGCCAGCTGCGGGACCAGCAACTGGGTTTCTTTGCCGGTGACGATCCGCTGTGGCGTTTCTCGGTCCGCTCCACGGCGACGCTGCCACCGCTTGAGGGCAACTGGCTGATCGACTGGGCCGGTGCCCAGCGCTGGTACCGGGGTGCGGCGGATAAACCGCAACTGGAGCAGATTGCCCGGGATGCTGGCGGTCAGGTCAGCCTGTTCCGTGGCGGCGACCGCCGTGGCGAGGTGATGCACCACCAGCCCGATGCCCTGGCGGAGCTGCAGAAACGCCTGAAACATGCCTTCGATCCCGACGGCCTGTTCAACCCCGGACGGCTGCACAGCTGGCTGTAAACGCAGAGGTTAACGAGTTCCATGCAAACCAATCTGGTAGAACAATTTGCCAATGCCGCCGAGGGCCAGGAAGCGGAGGCCATCCTCCGGGCCTGCGTCCATTGCGGTTTCTGCACCGCCACCTGTCCCACTTATCAGGAGCTCAACGACGAGCGGGACGGCCCCCGCGGCCGCATCTATCTGATGAAGCAGTTTCTGGAAGGCGGCGAAGTGACGGAAAAAACCCGGGAGCACCTGGATCGCTGCCTGACCTGTCGCAGCTGCGAGACCACCTGTCCGTCCGGCGTTCAGTACGGCCGCCTGGTGGACATCAGCCGCGGGCTGATCGAGAAAGAAATAGAGCGGCCACCCCGGGACAAGTACCTGCGTCTCGTGCTGGCCAAGGTGTTACCCAATTCGCGCCTCTTCGGTTGGCTGCTGCGGTTGGGGCAGTGGTGCCAGCCGCTACTACCCAGTGCCCTGAAGGCCAAGATCCCGCCCCGGCAGCACCCCAATCCCTGGCCGCTGGCCAGCCATGAGCGGGTGGCGCTGGCGCTGGCGGGTTGTGTGCAGCCGTCCGCCACGCCCAACACCAACGCCTCCGCCGCGAGGGTGCTGGACCGGCTGGGCATTACCCTGGTGGAAGCGCCCGAGGCGGGCTGCTGCGGTGCGGTCAATTATCACCTGTCCAATCACGACGCCGGGCTGGAGGCGATGCGCCGTAACATCGACGCCTGGTGGCCCGCCATCGAGGCCGGCGCCGAGGCCATCGTGATGACCGCCTCCGGCTGCGGCGCCATGGTGCAGGACTACGGTCACCTGCTAAAGGATGATCCGGTCTACGCCGCCAAGGCCCGCCGGGTGAGCGAACTGACCATCGACCTGGGCGCCTACCTGCTGAAGCAGGACCTGGAACAGCTTAAGGTGCATCACAACCCTGGCAAGGTGGCTTTTCACTGCCCCTGTACGCTACAGCATGCCATGAAGCAGAGTGGTACGGTGGAGCAGGTACTGCGCAAGGCCGGCCTCGAACTGGCGAAAACCAGGGACAACCACCTGTGTTGCGGTTCCGCCGGCACCTATTCCATCACCCAGCCGGCGCTGAGCCGGAAACTGCTGTCCAACAAGATCGAGGCCCTCACCCTCGACAATCCGGCGGTGATTGCCACCGCCAACATCGGCTGCCAGATGCATCTCGGCAGCCAGTCACCAGTGCCGGTCAGTCATTGGATCGAGTTGCTGGATCGGTAGCGGCCTGCTCGCCCTTGGAGGGGCTCTGGACGTTGATCCGGGGGCGTTTCCACTGCCACCCAGCCACCAGCGAGCCGCCGACAATGGCCAGGCTGGCAATGAGAAGCGTGGTGCTGGGTTCGGCTTCCCCCGCCAGAACCAGCAGGACCACCGAAATGAGCGGCGCGCTGTAGGCGAGGGTGCCCAGCAGGGGCAGATTTCCGTGTTTTACGCCATGGTCCCAGGTAAAAAACGCAATGCCCACCGGTCCCAGCCCGAGGCCGATCACCCCAACCCACTGGGTCAGATTCTGTGGCCAGACCGTCGCCTCCCACAGCCAGTGACAGCCCAGGGCCAGCAAGGCCGTGGTCAGGCAGAACCAGCCCACGGCGTCGGTGGGCACCGAACGAACCAGTCGGCTCAGCACCGAGTAACTGGACCAGATCAGGGCGCAGGCCAGGGCGATCAAATAACCCGGCAGGCTGTGCCAGGCGAAGCCGGTGGCGTTTTTGCCCACCAGTAACCAGCAGCCGGCCAGGGCCAGTACCGCGCCCACCAGATGCCGGGCCAGCAGGCGTTCGCCGGGGAGCAGGGATGACAGCAGTACGATCAGCAGGGGCCAGAGATAGGCGAGCAGGCTGACCTCCACCGCCGGGGCCAGGGTCATGGCCTTGAAATAACAGAAGTGGTAGCCGAACAGGCCGCCAACCCCGATCAGCCACGCCAGCGGCGCCTGGCGCAGATAGACCAGCCCGGATTCGCCCCGTCGCCACCAGCGCCCTGCCATCAACAGGAAGGCAATGCCAAAAGTCATGGCCATCAACTGGAATTCCGGAATGGCGCCCTCAGTCAGCTTGGTCAGCAGAGCGAGGGTGCCCCACAGCAGGATCGAGATCGAGCCGATCAGGGTAGCGGTGTTACGCATGGCCATAACAGTTCCTTGATGGATTGCGGGTTAATCGGAGGCCCCACAAGGGAAGTCCCGGAAACGTCATGACCTGAGTATGAGGCGACCGCGCGGCGCTGTCTTTCGCCAGGCGGCGGGATTATTTGTCGTACTGGCGGAAGTAGCGGGGCGAATGACCAAAGTGCTTGCGAAAGCGATCACTGAAGGCGGCGAGACTGGCGTAGCCGACCCTTTCGGCAATGGCCTGAATGCTCAGGCTGGAGGTCTCCAGCAAGTGCCAGGCTTGCTGCATCCGCCTCTCCAGCAGGTATTGCTGGGGCGTCATGCCCACCTGCTTGCGGAACAGCTCACTGAGCTGGCGAACGCTGAGCCTGGCCACGCTGGCCAGTCCGGTCAGGGAAACAGACTGCTCGAAGTGCTCATCCAGATAGGTCCTGGCCAAGGCGATGCGCCGGTCGAGGCCCGGAGTAGCGCCGTGGCGTTCCTGTAACAGCTGAATCAGCAGCAACAGCATCTGCCGTTCGGTGTGGCGGCCGCCGATACCCTGCGTCAGTTGCTGGTTCAGGAAGGCGATGTACTGACCCAGCGCCGGGTCCAGCGGCAGGAACAGCGGTAGCCGGTCCAGGGCTGGCGCCAGGGCGGCGGGCACGTCCGCCACCAGAAACCGGTTTGGCTGGTCTGCGGCAAAGCCATGATCGTAGCCGGCCGGAATGACGGCGGCCTGATCTGCATTCACTTCACCTTCGCGGTGGTGAATGGTCAGGGACAACTGGCCAGCCACCGGCAGCACGAGCTGATGATGGTCGTGGTGGTGCTTCCGGGCTTCGTCGTCGTAGCTGCGGATTTCCAGGGTGAGATCGGTGTTGTCCATGTGCCGAGTATATCAAGCCGGCACCGGGAAGGCGGGGCGAAAAACGGTACTCAAGTAGCATGGTGAGGGAGGCAAGCTCTTCTATGATTTAGAGAAAGGGGTCGCAGAGGAAACAGCCATGCACAGTCGAATGGTTAAGGTCACGCTGGCGGTGGTGTTGCTCCTGATGGTTGGCTGGTCGCCGGTCCAGGGCGAGGACGAGGGTATCCGGGAAGGAACCCGCAGTATTGTGCTGCTCAGCGCTGGTGGGGAGGAGCTGCCTGTGGGATCTGCCACCTTTACCTCGGCCCCTGATGGCTCGCTCCAATACCATATCGATATGGGGATTGCTGGCCGCTTCTTGCAGGGGGGGCCAAAGTGCGGCGTACCGATATGATTTTCTCCGCATGCTGCTCAACCTGCCTCGCATGACGATATAGTTCCAAAACAGCAAAGGCTGTATCGCCTTACTGTGCTAAGCTGCCCGCTTTCTGCGAATTGAGTGGCAACAACTCCTTTAATGTCAGGCAACTACCCGACAGTTCCGGCTTTCCCGCGTGATGCCGGGGGCAACCGTGCCGCCAGGGCCTTTGTGGTCCTGGTGCTGCTGGCGGCGTTGATCGTTCGCAGCTTGATCCCGCCGGGGTATATGCCGGCAGCGCAATCCCACCCCCATGCCGCCCTGTTTGAACTCTGTGGTGGTGACTGGCGCAGTGGCCAGATTCTTCAAAGCCTGGCCCATGGCCACAGCCTTCACTCGCAAGGCCATCATGCCCATATCGATCATCGGGACCACAGTTTCGTTCCCGAGTTCTGCCTGTTTGGCGCGCTGACCGCGCCGCCCCTGCCGCCATGGCTTACTACGGACTTCCCGTCACTGGCCCGGTCACTGCCGTTGCTACTCCCGGATATTGCCGTTCAGTACCTGTCCCACTTCCCCAGACATGGCCATTCCCGGGCCCCGCCCCAACGCCTCCACGCCGTCTGAATTGAAACAATCTAACGACGATTACGAGAGTCGGGCAGTGCCTGAGAAAGCTGCCCGGCTCATGGAGGATTTCTCATGTCTGTAAAAAGTAACCTGGCGCCTGCGGTCTTGCTGTGCGCCGGGATGAGCTATTTGTCATCCAGCTGGGCCCATGACGGTGAAACCGCGATGGCGAAGGCCCCGACTCCGGATAGCCATGCGCCGATGGGGGTGATGGGTGACCATACCCATCGTGCCGGCGAATGGATGGTCTCTTACCGTTTCATGACCATGGCCATGAAAGGCAATCAGCAGGGGACGAACAGCCTGTCGCCCGCGGAGATCGCCACCACTATCGCCAATCCCTTTGCCGGCCAGCCCATGATGCCGCCCACCTTGCGGGTGGTACCGCTGGAAATGACCACCCAGATGCACATGGTGGGGCTGATGTATGCGCCCACCGACAGCGTCACACTTATGGCCATGGCCCATTATCTGGACAAGGACATGGAGCACGTTACCTTCGCCGGTGGGATGGGAAGCAGCCGGCTCGGTCACTTCACCACCCGCAGCTCCGGGTGGGGAGACACCCAGTTGAGCGCGTTGATCGGCCTCTACGACAGCGGCGCTCACCGCTGGCACCTGAATGCGGGGATCAGCCTGCCCACCGGTTCCATTGATGAAGAAGACAATGTCCTGACCCCGATGGGCATGCGCCCAACCCTGCGGCTTCCCTACGCCATGCAGCTGGGCTCCGGCACCTACGACCTGGAACCAGGTCTCACCTACAACGGCGGTGCCGGCAAGCTGACCTGGGGTGGCCAGTATCGGGCCACCATTCGACTGGGAGAGAACGACGAAGACTACACCCTGGGTGACAAGCACCAGCTTACCGGCTGGGGCGCCTACCGGGTACTGCCGTGGATGAGCGGTTCCTTGCGCCTCACTGGCCGTACCGAAGGTAAGATCGACGGCCGTGATTCCGGCATCATGGCTGCGGTGCAGACGGCGGATCCGGACAACTATGGCGGCGACTTCGTTGACCTCAGCCTGGGTGCGAACCTGGTCGGTCGCGACGGCGCCATCCGTGGCCACCGCCTGGGCGTGGAATGGACGGTGCCGGTCTATCAGGACTACAACGGAGTCCAGATGGATATGGACTGGATGCTCCTGGCGGGGT
Organism: Marinobacter sp.; assembly: GCA_041594735.1. Classification (GTDB taxonomy): domain Bacteria; phylum Pseudomonadota; class Gammaproteobacteria; order Pseudomonadales; family Oleiphilaceae; genus Marinobacter. Next base: position 52,359 of record JBFHLR010000002.1, on the reverse strand, counting down.
ACCAGTACAGCTGGTAGTGATCACCAATCGCTGAATGAGCTGCCCCCGATTTCCGCGCAGGAGGTCGGGGGCATTGTTTTGTGCGGAGCGGGACCGGCGCCCAAACCACCGCATGTCCGATTGCGCCAACTCTCATCGGTGAGGGCACTCTAAGGGAACTGAGCTGGTATCGCCGACGTTTGTTTGGCAACGTGGTCATTCAGAACCGTGATCTGCCCTTACCGCTTCCGCCGAAGCGCGAGGCTTGAAAAGAGAAGAATAACAACAGGTAATGCCGCAAGTGGGCGAACTCAGAGACGATCATTTCCCTGACCCAATGGTCGATGCTCTGGTAATTATAATGAACGACACCACCTTTTTTCTGGTCAGCACATCCATCATCCTGCTTGGAACAGCTACCCTGCTTGGCGTGGCCTCGTTGAGCTGGTGAGGGGAAGGGCGGCTTTTTTACGGAATTCGAAATGGTGCCCGGACGCGGAATCGAACCACGGACACGGGGATTTTCAATCTGGCGATTGCTGTTTTTGACAAAAATAGACAGCAATTAACGACAATAAAATCAGTTACGTACTGAGTTTTGGTGTCGCTAAGTTTTGTGAACTATCGCCGTTTGTTTTCATTTTGTGTCCTGCCAGTGTCCCATGGGGCAGCCACAAGTAATGCGAGATAAAGTCCGGACTATTCGGCAGGCCAATACACTTTTACCAATGGCAGTAAACGCTGTCCCTCGATATCGAACCTTTCATAATTCGCCACCACCAGATCGGCCAACAGGTCGATGTCGATGAGAGTCACCGGAATGGTAGCCCTCTCGGCCTCATATCGAGCTTCTCGAGTAAAACCACCTGTGCTGATGAATAAGCCTTGGTCGCCTTCCCGAAGGGCGCCGATAAAGCTTCGGATCGGGTTGGAGCCCATGCTGCCACTTCGGTGCTTTACTTCTGCCTTAATTCGAGGCTGAGTCAGGCCTAGGCCATCGGGGGAGGCCAGTACGTCTACACCACGGTCAGGCCCTCTGGCAGATACCCGGGGCTGGTAGCCCATTGCCCGGAGCAGGGCTGCGGTGAGCTCTTCCATTTCTTCTGGGTCGAGGCCCTGGATTTTGTCTTTGATGAGTTCGTGGCCACGGGAAACAACTTCCTCTCGCAGTAGCTCAAATTCTGCTTCAGCGGATTGCGTGTCGTCTGCGGGTGAGGAGGGCTCTGTCGGCTTTCCTGCCAAGCGGTCTTGTACTTCGCTGATGACCGGATTCGAGAGTGAAAACACAGTCAGCACAGAGCCCAGGCTGTTACGGGTCGTTTGAGTGAACTGGTCTCGGGATACCCGCCCAAGCCACTTTACTTTGCGTATGTGCTGGAACTCGCCCACCTGTTGCTCGGGCTCGGATCGGAACTCGTACTGGCCCAAGTCTTCACCAACCAAGTACTCCCGGTGCTCCTGGCTGTAAGTAACCAGCAAGTCCTCCGGCTGGATATCGTCGCGAAACTTGCGAATCATGGCAATGGCATTGGCCGTTCGCCCAGGCTTTGCATTTCCGAAATGCCGCACATAGGCCTCCTTCAGCGCTTCGGAATTATTGTACTTGCGAAGGTCGCCTAACTCGTTCCATCCAATAGCGACGCAGTCGTTGTCTTTGAAATCGTCAAAATACCGGCCGCCGTTGCCGGCGCGAATCATCCAACCGTTTTTCATGGGTTCTCCATTTTCCGGGATTACTAATTGCCTGCTGTGCTTCTATGCCATTAACTCTCCCTCTATCACGACCACTACCTCCTGGCTCCGACACGAGTTTACCGGGCGTTTTTATATACTCCTGCCCGACAGGGAATCTGTGACCTTTTCTCTAAAAGCACTTCCAAAGAGGCGGTGATTGCCTACTTCATGGCGAACTCTGCCTGCAATGATGGCAGGAGCGATATTCAGCTCACTCGCCAGCTTTCGGACCGAGGTCGCAAGGGTAATCTTGCGAAAATCGATGTTGTCAGGCAGTAATGCTCGCTGCGCCAGAGCGTCGGCTTGTTGTTCTTGGTCATCCCCGGACTCGGCGTCAAGATTATCGATAAACCAAGCCTCGCTGCCATCAAGGTGCAGCGCAACATGGGAAAGCTCATGCATCAGGGTAAACCAAAAGTTATCGAGCCGTTCGTACCGGAGGGTTAGCGCAATAACTGGGCTGTCATTTGTGCCCACGCAGGCGGCACCGTCAAGGTAGGTCTTGGGTAAGTGCGGTTCAATAACAAGGTGAATGCCTGCCTTTTCTAGATACTCTCGCGCCAGTTCCGGCCCTCTGTCAGACCAGGATAGGCGGCTGAGATTCTGCATCCATTCCAGGGTGACCGTGCCTTTGACGTATGTGCACGGTAACTGTCGTTCTGCTGCTCTCTGCAACACCCTTGCCTGCCAAGCCCACAATGCGTAGGGGTCGCTGACTTTGTCGTTACTGCGTAAATGTGCGGTGGCGCGCAGCAGAGCCGGTTCCAGGTCAAAGCCACCTTGGACACTTTTGAATAGACGAGTTAGCCACTCTGCCGCATATTCCTTCAGTTCCTGAAGGGAGCCTTCAAAGCCCTCGAAATAGCCGCGCTTGCGCATTTCCGCGAGGGGAAATGCTTGCCAATCGATTGCTCTCTCGCTTGCGGCTTCCTGAATGGGCTCCTGTACCAGGATGTCCGCCGGAATGCCCAGGCCATGGTTCAGCCTGCGAATCATGTTCAGGCTAAGGGGGCGAACACCGTTCAGCACTTCGCTAACCTTAGAGGCCGAGCCGATAAAGGGTACGAGATCTTTGTTTTTGAGTCCTTGTTGCTCCATGCGGAAACGGATGGCTGATACGGGGTCGGGAAGGTCAATGGGGAACTGGCGCTGTTCATACTGTTCGATCAGCATAGCCAACACTTCAAGTTCGTCCGCTTCGCGGGAACCCTCTTCTGGGTCAGCGTCCATCAGTGCCATAAGGCGCTCCAGAGCCGCCTCGTGCTCTTCTGGAGTTTTGATGATTTTCAGATGGTCCATGATGCCGTTCCCTTAGAATGTTTTCTTGCTGTACTCAGCGTGTGTTCCAACCCACTCCACCATGACAATACCGTTTCGATAGCGTACCTTGACCACTAGCCGGAAATGGTTGCCCTTGATATTGAAGATGACCCGGTTGTCCGCGAGAAAATCAGCGCTCGAGAATCGATCCTTGATATCTTGTGGCGTTTGCCAATCGCTCCTTTCCGCTTCGGCAAACCATGCTTCAAGGGCCTTGCGTGAGGAAGCGTGTTTGCGCATAAAGTCGGTCAGCTTGTTCCTGGCTAAGACCTTCATGGGGCGAGAAAGTTCCTTTTTCGGGAATTTTACGGAAATTTCCCAAAATGGGAAAATAACGTCTGGTTATAAAAAGCAAAGCGATTGGTCGTAACGCCTTCCCCGGCCACGATAGATCACTCGGTTAATGCTCCTTCGACGACAGCTTCTGCCAGCTGGCACCGGGCTTCGCTGGCCTGGTTCAGGCGTTCCTTGAGTTGGTCGCAGAGGGCCATGAGTTCATCGACTTTCTGGACGATGCGGTGTTGTTCCTTTGCGGATGGCAAGGCGACCGGCATTTTCTTTAAGATGCCGTGGTTCAAGTTTGTCATTGTTGTTCCGACGGAATTGCCGGTTAGATAGTTTCTGACAGTGTCAGTCGAAAACAACAGCAATATGAACTGCCTGCTCAGGTCAGGGTGAAACCTTAGTACAAAGCTACCGGTACCGCATATCCAGCCCGCTTCTCTTTCTGTCACAATTGCACAACGCCCAACTTCACCCCGCCTGGCCATCACAATGTCGCCTGTGCTTAATTTATAGCTGGAGAGTTCCTCGGCTTTAGCCGGGGGGATGCTAACGGAAGAATCTTCTTTGATGTGCCCTTTGACCATGTGGGACGGGTTAATCAAAGGAGTCCCGCCATCAACATAGTCATGTTTGTGAATCATGGAGCCAAACGGTCCAGTGGATATGTCGTCCGCCAGGATTTGAAATGTAGTCCAGACCCAGTGTGCAGGCGCCGGGTAACTATGCTGTGAGTCATCCAGCTGCACGAGTTCTCTTGGGCGCTTGGTTCTTTTATCGTTCGCGAGTGTGGTTTTTCTTTTACGGATTTTGGTTAGAAAGTCGATAGCTGGCTCATCCCCCGCATCCTGCTCCACCAACCGCCCCATCACCGCCAGCTGCACGATGATCTGTTTGAGCTTGTCGATGCTCTGTCCGGTGGTGAACAGGGTGTCGAAGTGGGCGGCGAGGCGGGCCCAGTTGTCGGCCAGTTCGGTGGCGTTTGCGGATTGGGTGAGGGTGCCGAGCAGGGTGTCCACGAGGGTTTCGTGGGCTTCGAGCTGGTCGCTGGTTTGCTGTTCCAGTCGGTCGCAGAGAGCCATGAGTTCATCGACTTTTTGGACGATGCGCCCCTGCTCCTCCAATGGCGGTATTGGAACGGTGCAGCTTCGAAGCTGGGTTTTGTTGATGGACGCAAGGTTGGTGGTCTGCTTGCTGGAGCCAGCAAAATAGTCCCTAGCAAAACGTGAGTTCAGATACCGCTCGAGCCATCGTTCGTTCTGTTCTCCTAGGATTAATCTAGCCCTGAACACATGATTCTGGTGAGCCATAGGTTCTAAACTTCCATCCCAGATAGCGGTCCTGCCCACCTTGTCCCAGTCGCCACCTTCCGTAATGAGTAAGTCACGCTGGCGGACGAGATAGCGTTCGACGTCTTCCTCCGCTATTTCGATTTCTTTGATTTCTGATAAGTCGAGCGATGACCTCTGGACGTTCGCCACTCTGAGATACGGTAAGGTGCGGGTTTTCTTCCCTGCGACTTTCTTACCTTTTGCGATCCCGCCCTGAATGTCTGTAATGTCATCTAAACGTGACAGGACCCAGTCTGATGGCAAGGAAAAGGGAACCTCTGATTCGGAAATAGGAGGCAGCGGCTTGGCTTTTCGCTGTTTTAAAGACTGGGATAACTGGGTCTTTTTATCTTGAATGCGTTTCATTAACGCAGTTGCTGGCTCGTCCGATGCATCCTGCTCAACTAACTTGCCTGTCACTGCAAGTTGCAGAATCAACTCCCTCAGCTTCTTAACCCCAGTCAGCTCAACCTTGCCATTATTCCCCCGGCCACTGCTCGACCTCTTCGTTACTGCGCCGGTCCACAAATCCAGGTGCTCAGAAATCAGCTCCCGTGCACTCACGCCGCACCTCCGTTAATGCTCTCATTGGCGTTGTGAGAAAGCGCATCAGCCAGGATGTCCCGCAGCTGGTGACGGATTTCCTGAATTTCGACCTGCTGCTGTTCGTACTTGGCCAGCAGTTCGTCCGGGTCGTGGCTGACCTGTTCGCCCTCGTGGGGGTTCCTGATGTCCAGGTTGTAGTTGCGGGCCTTGATGTCGTCGATGGACACCTTCCAGGCCTGCTCGGTTTCTTGGCGGCTGGCGAAGCCGTCCGCCTCGGTGCCCCACCAGTCGATTTCGGTCTGAAACTCCGAGAACTTCATGGGCTTGGTTTTGCTGTAGCTCTTGTAGCCTTCCGGGTAGGGGTGTTCGTAGTACCACACGGTTTCCGTGGGCTTGCCCTTGGTGAAGAACAGCAGATTGGTCTTGATGCCGGTGTAGGGGTTAAACACGCCGTTGGGCAGGCGCACGATGGTGTGCAGGTTGCACTCTTCGAGCAGCTTTTCCTTGAGGCGGGTTTTCATGCCTTCGCCGAACAGAAAGCCGTCTGGCAGCACCACGGCGGCGCGGCCACCGTCACGCAGCAGATGGATGAACAGGGTCATGAACAGGTCGGCGGTTTCACGGGTGCGGAAGGCGCTCGGAAAGTTGTTCTCGATGCCGTCTTCTTCCATGCCACCAAAGGGTGGGTTGGCCACGATAACGTCCACCCGTTCTTTTGGACCCCAGCTGATGAGCGGGCGGGCCAGGGTATTGTCGTGCTTAATCTGGTCTGGCACCTCAATGCCATGCAGGACCATGTTGGTTGTGGCCAGTAGATGGGGCAGGGGTTTTTTCTCCACTCCGTGGATGCTCTTCTGCAGCGTTTGCTCGTCCTGCGTTGTGCGAACGTAATGCGTTCGCTTGTGCTCGATTGTGCAGGTGAGGAAGCCGCCAGTGCCACAGGCCGGGTCCATCACTTTTTCGTGTAGCTTCGGGTCTACCCGGTTGACCATGAATTCGGTCACGGCTCGCGGGGTGTAGAACTCACCAGCGTTACCGGCGCTCTGCAGGTCTTTGAGGATTTGCTCGTACATGTCGCCCAGCTCATGACGCTCGGCGGACTTGTTGAAGTTAATACCGTCCTGCAGCTTGTTAATGACCTGACGCATAAGCTGGCCGGACTTCATGTAGTTGTAGGCATCCTCGAATACGTTACGGATGACCACGCCCCGGTAGTCGTCACCGGCCGGTTCCAGGTTCTGCAGGCCAGGAAACAGGGTGTTATCGATAAAGTCTTTTAGCTCGTCACCAGTCATGCCTTCCGGATCGGCAGCCCAATTGCGCCAGCGCAGCTCCTTTGGAATCGGGGATTTGTAGGCGTCGTAAATCAGCTCCCACTCTTGTTCCCGGTCGTCGAAGATTTTCAGGAACAGCATCCAGACTAACTGGCCGATGCGCTGGGCGTCGCCGTCTACTCCCACGTCTTTGCGCATGATGTCCTGGATGGATTTGATGGTGGTGCTGATAGACATAGGTATTCAGTTCCGGAGAGTTCAGAAAGGATATTAAACAGTGATTCGGATTACGACGTTTGCCGGTACAGCTCGTCTTCCAGGTCTTTCACGGCTTCGGTGTAGCCGGGCTTGCCGCCAAAGGCATCCACCAATTCGATTAGTGAGCCTATTTGGCTGAACGGTGCGAGGGTGAGGATTTTAACATCTTCGATGGGCTCGATGCCGTCATCGGTGTACTTGTCTAGTAGGGCGTCCAGTACTTGCTTGCTGGCGCCTTCGTATTTGCTGAAGTAATTCTGCTTGCGCACCTGCTCGGCTCGTTCTTTCCGGCTCAGGGGCGGCTGGTCGTACACGATATGGCAGATGACATCGAAGGGGTCAGGCTCAGCGCCTAGCTTTTTGCTGACATCCTTGATGAGGTCGTCCCAGATAACGCCTTGCTCAGCCAGTTCTTCTATGATGGCATGTTTGCGCTCGGCCTGGTTCCAGTGCTTGAGGAAATCGGTGAGCGTAGCGTATTGCTCTTTCACTTTCTTGCGGGTGAAGTCTTTTAGGCTCTCGGTGATGAGTTTGCCGTCTGGGTCCAGGTACTGGACACGTTCGGCGATAACGCTGACCTCCACATCTCCGACGACGTATTTCACCCGCTTGGATTTCTCCTTGTCATTCGATGGCCAGGCAGGCGCGCTGTCGTCGCTGTGCCAGGTTTCGCCTGGCTCCACTTCGTAGCCTTCGGCCTCTTCGCTTAACGGTAGCTCAGTGGTGGCTGCGTCCAGAGCCTCGTGCTCGTCATCCGGCACAACGGAGTCGTCAACTTCGGGCTCGTAGACCTTCACCGGGTCGCCATCAAAGGCGGGGTCTGCGAACAGCTCGGTGGCTTTCTTGAAGTCCAGGATGGTGAACCAGTGCTTGTTGTAGTCATCGTTGATGCGTGTGCCACGGCCAATTATCTGCTTGAACTCGGTCATGGACTGGATGCGCTGGTCCAGCACAATGAGCTTGCAGGTTTGGGCGTCAACGCCGGTAGTCATCAGCTTGCTGGTAGTGGCAATCACCGGATAACGCTCTTCCGGGTTGATGAAGTTGTCCAGCTCCGCTTTGCCTTCCTGTTCGTCGCCAGTAATCCGCATCACGTACTTGCGGTTCTCTTTCACGCGCTGCGGGTTCAGGTTTACCAATGCCTGACGCATGCGTTCGGCGTGGTCGATGTCTTCGCAGAACACGATGGCTTTTTGATAGGGGTCGGTTTGTTCTAAGAACTCGGTGACCTTCCTGGCTACCACCTCTGTACGCTTCTCCAGTACCAGCTGACGGTCGAAGTCCTTCTGGTTGAAGATGCGGTCTTCGATGAGCTCGCCGTGCTTGTCGGTCTGGCCCTTGCTGGGGCGCCAGCCCTGCAGGTCGCGGTCCAGATCGATGCGGACAACTTTGTAGGGGGCCAGGAAGCCGTCTTCGATGCCTTGCTTCAGGGAGTAGGTATAAACGGGCTCACCGAAGTAGTCGATGTTGGAGACTTCCTTGGTTTCTTTGGGCGTGGCCGTCAAGCCAACGTGTGTCGCGTTGGAAAAATAGTCCAGAATGGCTCGCCAAGCGGAGTCCACGGATGCACTGCCTCGGTGGCACTCGTCGATTACCACCAAGTCGAAGAAATCCGGAGAGAACTGTTTGTATATGTTTTTCTCTTCCTCACTGCCGGTGACGGCCTGATACAGGGACAGGTATATCTCGTAGGAGGGGTCCACTGTTCGGTTGGTGACCTTGGTCATGGCTTGGCCGAAGGGCTTGAAGTCATTGTTCTTGGTCTGGTCCACCAGAATGTTGCGGTCAGCCAGGAACAGGATGCGTTTCTTCTGTTTGGACTTCCAGAGCCGCCAGATAATCTGGAAGGCGGTGAAGGTTTTGCCAGTTCCCGTCGCCATGACGAGCAGTGCCCGGTTCTGACCTTTTGCGACCGCTTCGACAGTGCGGTTGATGGCGATAGTTTGGTAATAGCGAGGTGCGCGACCGCTGCCGTCGTCGTAGTAGGGCTGCTCTACGGTTTGTCTGGCCTCTTGATGAATTCCCTTGTATTCGCAGTACAGCTGCCAGAGGGTTTCCGGAGAAGGGAAGTCGCTCAAGCTCAGGGTGGTCTCTGTTTGTCCAAAAAGCCCGGTGCGGTCGTGGAACAGGAAGCCATCTCCGTTGCTGCTGAATACGAACGGCGCATCGAGCGCATCGCTGTATGCCAATGCTTGTTGCATGCCATCGCCCAGGCTGTGGTTGTTGTCCTTGGCTTCGATGATGGCGAGGGGGAGATTCTTCTTGTAACTCAGGACATAGTCCGCTCGGCGGCGTTTCCCTCGAGTGTGAAGGCGGCCACGGACGATGATGCGCCCTGCTGTGAACGAGACTTCCTCTCGTACTTGGTTTTGTAAATCCCAGCCAGCGTTTTCAAGTGCAGGATTGATGAACTTGGTGCAGATATCTCGTTCCGTCAGTTTCGTCTTGTCCATGAACTCGCCGTCGTTACGTCAAGGTTGCAACTACATGAGTTTAATCTGCTTGTCGAGGATGAGAGTAGCCCAAATCCGGCCGTATCAGAAGACTTGGGAAATCGTTTGGAGGAAGTCAGAAACGAAAAAAGCCGCTCAAGAGCGGCTTTTTTACGGAATTCGAAATGGTGCCCGGACGCGGAATCGAACCACGGACACGGGGATTTTCAATCCCCTGCTCTACCAACTGAGCTATCCGGGCATGTTGCGGTAGTGCTCTGCAACGGGGCGCTATTAAACCGGTTTAGCGGTATTGAGTCAAGGCTGATCGGCGAAAAATTCTGAAACTTTCCCGGGTTGTGCAAAGCCTGACCAGTTACGCTCAGGATTCCGGTGGTACATAGCCTTCGGCCTTGTCGAAGGGCTCGTTGTCGAGGAAGTGTTCCATCTGGGCCTGCAGGTATTTGCGGGTGTTGGGCTCCATCAGGTTCAGGTGCTTCTCGTTGATTAGCATGGTCTGCTGGGACTGCCATTCCTGCCAGGCCTTTTTGGACACGGTCTGGTACAGCTCCTCGCCTTTCTTGCCTGGCATGGGGGGGAAGTCCAGGCCTTCGAGTTGTTCCTGGTACTTGCGGCAGAAAACGGTGCGGCTCATATCGGCTCCTGTCGTGGTTGGCCTGTGAATCGGCGTGCCGGGGATGATATCAGATCACAGCAGGGCAGGCTGGTCAGAGTCCGGCCGGGTCAGCAGGGTGCGGATGGGAGCCGGCAGTCCCAGGCTGATGGCTTCGTCGCGGAATAGCCAGCGCTGGTCGGCATCGTCCGCGATGGCGGCGCCGGTGCTGGCGGTCAGGCGAGCGGGCTGGATGTGCAGGTGGTAGTGGCTGAAGGTATGGCGAAAGCCTGTCTGTACTTCCAAGTCTGTGCAGCTCAGTCCCAGGGTCTGCTCGCAGGCCTCGGGCAGTTCCTCGGCGGTATAGGCCGGGTCCAGCTCCGGCAGCGACCAGAGTCCGCCCCAGATGCCGCTGGGCGGGCGGCGTTGCAGCAGCACTCGGCCCTGAGGGTCTTCGAGGATGACCATCCAGGTGGTTTTTTCCGGCTTGGCCTTCCTCGGTTTCGAGCCGGGGTAGAGAGCAACGTGGTCAAGGGCATTGGCCTGGCAGCTGGCGTGCAGCGGGCAGGTGTCGCAGGCCGGTCGGCTTCGGGTGCACACCATGGCGCCCAGGTCCATGATCGCCTGGGTATAGTCACGGACCCGCTCTTGGGGGGTGTGGGTTTCGGCGTGTTGCCACAGCTGGTTCAGCACCGCGGTCTGGCCAGGCCAACCCGCCACGGCGTGGTGGCGGGCCAGCACCCGCTTGACGTTGCCGTCGAGAATGGTCGCCCGTTGCTGGAAGGCCTGCGCCAGAATGGCCGCCGCGGTGGAGCGGCCGATACCGGGCAGGGATTCCAGTTGGCTCTGGTCAGCGGGGAACTTGCCCTCAAACTGGTCGACCACCGTCTGAGCCGCCTTCTGCAGATTGCGGGCGCGGGCGTAGTAGCCCAGACCGGACCAGTGGCTGAGCACGTCGTCCACCGGTGCCGAGGCCAGCGCCCAGACATCGGGGAAGCGTTGCATGAACGCTTCAAAATACGGGATCACGGTAGCCACCTGGGTCTGCTGTAGCATGATTTCCGAGACCCAGACCCGGTAGGCGTTACGATCCTGATGCCAGGGCAAACTCTTGCGGCCATGGCGATCGTACCAGGCCAGTAATCGCTGGGCGACGCTCTCATTCATCGGCCGAACAACCCCCTCAGGGCATCCTTGACCTGTTCGGCATCCTCGCTGTCGAGGCGCCGCTCCAGCTCTTCGGTCACCCTTTCTTCGGCGCGTCCGCGAGCCCTGTCCACCTCTTCCTGGGCCTTGGCGCGGGCGGCGTTGGCGGCGATGGTCTTGAGGGTGTCGCGGAAGCGGGAGCCGTCGAAGGAGCACAGCCCGGCCGGGTCTTCCTCAAAGTTGCCGCGGCATTCCACTGGAATCACCACGTTTTCCACGTACTCGGTGACCCGGCAGGCTTCATCCCGGTGGATCTCGCCGACTATGCGCAGGCCGGCTTCGTAATCCAGCGCCGAGGCCGTCAGGTCGACCGTGCCGTTGCCTTCCAGTTTCATGCCGGCCAGTGCCGCCACCAGGTCGGTGTTGGTGAGGGTGTTGCCGTCCACCTTGAGGGTGCCGCGCATGTCGTTGAATGGGGTGCTGGTGCCCCAGCCGCTGGTGGCCAGGGTGTCCTGATTGGCGAGCGCGACGCCCTGGCAGGCCATGCGGGTGAGGTTCATGCGGGTGAACTCGCCTTCGGCCAGACTGAAGCCGATGTCACCCTTGGCGTTATTGCGCAGCGCGGAGATGCGGTTGCCGGCGGTTTTCAGGTCGATATTGAGGTTGGCGCCGCCGGACAGCAGGTCTACTTCCGCCAGATCGGTCAGCAGTGGCAGGGTCTGCACGTTGTTGACTCGGGAGCCGATGGACCAGGCTGGATTGTTGGTGCGGGCGTCCAGGGTCGCGTTGGCGTTGAAGGCGCCGTCGTACAGCTTGCCGCTGAGTTCGCTGACCTTGAGCACGCCATTATTGGCAACTATGACCGTCTTGAGGTCGTTGATGGTCAGGTTGCTGGCGACCAGTTCGCCCAATCCCAGCTTGAGGTCCAGGGCCAGGGTGCGCAGGGTGTCCAGTGGCAGCAGGTCGCTCTCTTCGGCACTGGCGGGCGCCTCGGCGGGGGTGCTGGGTGAGGCGGTGTCGTTGTCTGCCTGACCCTCGTCTTCAGTTGCGGGGGGCAGGTAGCGGTCAACGTTGAAGCTGTCGCCCTCCAGGTTCAGGGCCACGGCACTGTTGGCCAGGGTGTAACGGACATTGCCGCCGAAGGTAGTGTCATCCACCTGGATCGACAGGTTGTCCAGGGTGACTTGCCCGGCGGGTCCGTTGATGTTCATGGACAGCGCCAGCGCCTTGAGGACATCCGGGTCGGTGGTCTCGATGACCGGCTGGCCCAGGGCTTCGAGCAGTTTCTTCAGGGAAAAGCGGGCAATGTTCAGATTGCCGCTCAACTCCGGCGCGTCGCCGAAGCCGCTGACGTTGAGGTTAGTGGTCAGCTCCAGGTTTGCCAGGGTTGCGCTGAGGTCGTTGACGGCGGCGGTCTCATTTTCAAGATCGGCGACGGCGCCGCCTTTGATCACGGCCTGCACGGTCTTGTCGCCAAACGGCTCTCCGCTGAGGGCGAAGCGGGAATTGAGGTTGGCCATGGCAAAGCGGTTCAGCGCTTCGTTGACATCCAGATCGGCGCGAAGGCTGCCATCTACCGCAAACTGGGGCTGGCTGGTGGCGAAACGAAACGCCATTTCCAGCGGGAAGCTCTTGCCCAGGGTGATCTCGCTGGCACTGAGGCTGACATTTTCCAGAGTCACTGACTGGCCGCTGCTTTTGTCGTTGTAGAGCACGCTGGCGTTGGTGATCTGTACGTTCTCTACATTGAAGTTGAGGGGTGCCCCCGAGCTTTCCGGTTCGGTGGCTGGGGGCGTTTCCGCGGCCGGCGTCGGTTGCTCTGCGGATGGAACCGGCGCGCCTTCTGGCTCGTCTGACTGGGGCATGATGCGGGTCCAGTTGCCATTGCCGTCCTGATCCACCACCAGGTGGGCGTTCAACCCATCGAGCACGAAGGTATTCACCTGGGGCGACAGGGTGATGAGTGACCAGAAATCGACTTGGGCGATCAGCCGTTCCAGGCGCACCAGGCGCTCATTCTCCAGGGTGGCTTCGACACCGTTGAGCTCCAGGCCAAGGGGGATGAATGACCAGCCAATCTCGCCTTCCAGGATGAGGTCAAGGTTGGTGGCGTCCTCGACAGTCTTCTCGATCTGGGGCTTGTAGTCGTTGGGATCGATAACGGCGATGGCAACCGCAATCGCCGCCAGCGCGAGGACGATCAGGCCAATGACGGTCAAGGCCAGATAACGTACTGTTTTCATGGTGTCAGCATCCTTTCGGGTCAGATCCGGGGAAATGGCGCAGATGACTGCAAGGATAACGTAGGCGTCTAAAAATAAAAGTTGAACTGTATGACAATCACTTAGGGTTCAGCCAGAATGAGCGCTTAACAATGTGGTCGGGACGGCCCGCAGCGTTCAGCTGGTGAGCGCACCAGAGACATTATTTCAACGATGAGTTTAAGGAGAGATTTGTGGCTATCACTGTGTCCATTGAATTGAGTCGGGATTTCGAGATTTCGGCTGCCTATGGCGACGTGTTCGATCTGCTGGCGGATGTACCCCGTTCGGCCGGCTATTTTCCCAAGGTGGATAAGCTGGTGGATCTGGGCGACAACACCTATCGCTGGGAGATGGAGAAAATCGGTGTCGACAAGCACGCGATCCAGTCCGTCTATGCCTGCACCTACAGCGCCGACCGTGATGCCGGTACTATCACCTGGAAGCCGGTGAAAGGCGAGGGCAATGGCGTGGTTCAGGGCGTTTGGAATATCCAGGCCAACGGTGACAATGCCACCACCCTGAAGTTCAAGACCTCTGCCGAACTGACCCTGCCGCTGCCGGGACTGCTCAAACTGGCCATCAGCCCGGTGATCAAGCACGAGTTCAACAGCATGATTGATACCTACGTGAGCAATCTCCAGAAAGCCTTCTGATGACGGCGCTGCGCGAAGCGCGCTGAGCCCTTCGCGCAGTACTCTGATCCCCCCCCTGCTTTACCCGGCAAGATTCAGTAATGCGCCGGTCGGCCCACCGGGGCCGCCAGACGTTGTTTCGGGGCTTCCCAGAGAATTGAGGCTGTGGTGAGACGCTGGGTGCAAGAACAGGTATAATCCGCACTCAAAAGTAATTTGGCATCGCGCCGTCTCATTGCACTGGAGTCCCCATGGCCGAACGCAAGGCTCGGGTAGAACGAAATACCCTTGAAACCCAGATCACTGTCGAGATCGATCTCGACGGTACCGGTAAAGCTACCTTCGATACCGGCGTCCCCTTCCTTGAACACATGATGGATCAGATTGCTCGCCATGGTCTGGTGGACCTGAATATCGTGTCCAAGGGCGATTTGCACATCGACGATCACCACACCGTGGAAGACATCGGCATCACTCTTGGCCAGGCGTTCAAGCAGGCGGTTGGCGACAAGAAGGGTATCCGCCGCTATGGCCATGCTTATGTGCCGCTGGATGAAGCGTTGTCACGGGTGGTAATCGACCTGTCCGGCCGCCCCGGGCTCATCATGGACGTGCCCTATACCCGCGGCTCCGTGGGCGGATTCGATGTGGATCTGTTCGAGGAATTCTTCCACGGCTTCGTGAACCACTCCATGGTCTCCCTGCACATTGACAACCTGCGCGGCAAAAACACCCACCACCAGATTGAGACGGTGTTCAAGGCCTTCGGCCGTGCCCTGCGCATGGCGATAGAAATGGATGAGCGTATGGCGGGGATGACCCCGTCCACCAAGGGCTCGCTGTAACCTGCCGGAGTGATGTTTTAGATGAAGACCGTTGCCATTATTGATTACGGCATGGGAAACCTGCACTCCGTAAGCAAGGCGGTCGAGCATGTGGCGCCGGATACCCGGGTGCTGGTGACCGACAACGCCGATCACATCCGCGAGGCGGACCGGGTGATTCTGCCGGGGGTGGGCGCCATCCGTGATTGCATGGCGGAAATCCGCCGCCTTGGCGTCGATGCCTTGGTAAAGGAAGTCGCTGTTGATCGTCCGCTGCTGGGAATCTGTGTCGGCATGCAGGCGCTGATGTCCCGCAGCGAGGAAAACGGCGGCGTGGACTGCATCAACCTGTTCCCGGCCCAGGTGCGTTACTTTGGCGACAACCTCCGGGAGCCGACTGCCGAGCGCCTGAAAGTCCCCCACATGGGCTGGAACGAGGTTTACCAGACCGCCGACCACCCGGTCTGGCACAACATCGCCGACGGTGAGCGCTTCTATTTCGTGCACAGCTTCTATGCCGAGGCGGAACACAATCCGGACCTGGCCGGTCGAACCCATTATGGCGTCGACCTGGCGGCAGCGGTGGCCCGGGGCAACATCTTTGCGGCTCAGTTCCACCCGGAGAAGAGCCATAACGCCGGCTTGCAGTTACTGAAGAACTTTGTGGCCTGGACCGGCGCCTGAGCCGGTCCGGATACTGAATCGATAGACAGATACGGACTCCCTCTCATGCTGATTATTCCCGCCATCGACCTCAAAGACGGCAAATGCGTGCGCCTGCGTCAGGGGCGTATGGACGATTCCACCGTGTTTTCCGATGATCCCGTAGATATGGCCGCCCGTTGGGTGGACGCCGGCGCTCGTCGCCTGCACCTGGTGGACCTGAACGGCGCCTTTGCCGGCGAGCCGGTCAACGGGGAGATCGTTCAGGCCATCGCCAGGCGTTATCCGGATCTGCCGATCCAGATCGGCGGGGGCATCCGTTCCGCCGAGACCATCGAGGCGTACCTCAAGGCGGGCGTGCAGTGGGTGATCATCGGCACCAAGGCGGTCAAGGAACCGGAGTTCGTTACCCAGATGTGCAAGCAGTTCCCGGGGCACATCATCGTCGGGCTGGACGCCAAGGACGGTCGGGTGGCCACCGATGGCTGGGCGGAAGTGTCCGAAGTCATGGCCACCGACCTGGCCAAGCGCTTTGCCAGCGACGGCGTCGATTCCATCGTCTACACCGACATTGCCCGTGACGGCATGATGCAGGGTGTCAACGTCGAGGCGACGGCGGCCCTGGCGGAAGCCGGCGGTATCCCGGTCATCGCCTCCGGTGGCGTCACCAACATGGACGACCTCAAGCGCCTGGCCACGGTTGCCGACAAGGGCATCCTTGGCGCCATCACCGGTCGGGCGATTTACGAGGGCACGTTGGACGTGGCCGAAGCCCAGGCCTTCTGCGACAGCCTGTAAGCCAGAACTTTTTACCAAGCGGAGCGCACCACCATGCCATTGGCCAAACGCATCATTCCCTGCCTCGACGTCGACAAGGGTCGGGTTGTGAAAGGGGTGAACTTTGTCGATATCCGCGATGCCGGCGATCCCGTGGAGGTGGCGCGCAAGTACAACGAACAGGGCGCCGACGAGATCACCTTTCTCGACATCACCGCCAGCCATGAGAGCCGCGACACTACTTATGAAACGGTGGAGCGAATGGCCGCCGAGGTGTTCATTCCATTGACCGTCGGCGGCGGCGTGCGCACGGTGGAGGATATTCGCAAGCTGCTGAATGCCGGGGCGGACAAGGTGTCCATCAACACCGCGGCGGTATTCAACCCGGAGTTCGTCCGCGAGGCCGCCGAGCGTTTCGGTAGCCAGTGCATCGTGGTAGCCATCGACGCCAAGAAGGTGAGCAGCGAGGGCGAGCCTGAGCGCTGGGAAATTTTCACCCATGGCGGCCGCAAGCCCACAGGACTGGACGCGGTGGCGTGGGCGAAGAAGATGACGGAGCTGGGGGCCGGCGAGCTGCTGCTGACCAGCATGGATCGGGACGGCACCAAAATCGGCTTCGATCTCGGCCTGACCCGAGCCGTCAGCGATGCGGTGTCGGTACCGGTGATCGCCTCCGGGGGTGTCGGCGAGTTGCAGCACCTGGCCGACGGCGTCACCCAGGGTGGCGCCGATGCGGTGCTGGCAGCCTCCATCTTCCATTTCGGCCAGCACACTATCCCCGAAGCCAAAGAAGCCATGCGGGCCCAGGGTATCGAAGTACGGCTGTAATAAAAGCGACCCATAAAAAAGCAGGTCTCCACGGAGACCTGCTTTTTTATGGGGCTTGTCCCTGATTCCGGGGCGTGGGTTACTGGCTGGTGGCCAGCGCCGGGCTGACGCTCTGCTTTTCTCCCTCGGCAAACATTTCCCGGTTGTTGTTGCGTAACGCCCATACCGCACTCACCGTAGCCACGGCAATGCCCTGCTGGTCCAGCAAGGGCAGATGTTTTTCCAGATAGTCGACGGTGACGGTGTGGGGATGGCCAATGCCGATGGCGCTGCCATTTTTCCGCGCCAGGCGAATCAGTTCCTGGAATTGCCGGTGGACGAATTCTTCGGTCTGTTCATGATCCAGGAATACGTCGCGAACCAGTGTGGGAATCTGGTAGGCCTGGGCGACATCGCTGGCAATGGAGCTGGCGATGGTGCGGCTGTCGACGAAATACAGCGGGTAGCGATAGAGTTCCGACATCACCCACTCCATGGGTTCCATCATCTGGGTGAGCCGGCTGCCCATGTGATTGTTGACGCCTTGGACATGGGGAATGGATTGAAGCGCCCGCCGCAGGGTGGTGATGGTGTCTTGACGATCCATCTCAGTGGTCAGCCCGCCCGGCCCCAGGGCGAAGTTGTGGGTGTTCGCCATGGGCGCGTGCAGCATGATCTCCTTGTTATTGCGGTGGGCCTGCTCCGCAAGCAAGGAGGTAAAGCGGCGGTAGGGCAGGAACGCCAGGGTAATGGGCTGTTCAAGCGCGACCAGCCGCTCCCCCTCGTGCCGGTTGTTGCCCACATCGTCGATGATAATGGCGATGGTGGGCGGCAGCTGGCCCGGTGCACCGCCTGTGGCTTCCGCCCAGGCCAGGGCCGGCGTCATCAAGGCTCCAATCAGCAACGCTATCCGTAACATCCTTTTACTAGGCTCCATTCCGTCTGCGGTCCAGGATCTTCATACCTTTGAGCAGGTTTAGGGCAGACCGGAGCTGGAAGTCCTGGTCGATGGGAGAGGGCACGTCACCCTCGGCGGCGCGGTTCTGGGAGTTGGACTCGTCTTCGTCGCCGTTCTCCAGATGTCCGCTGAGGTCCGCCTCGGTGAAAAACGGACGCCGCTCCAGTTCAGTCAGCTGTGCCGGTCGCACTTCAATATCCGGGACGATGCCGCGGGCCTGGATTGAGCGGCCATTAGGGGTGTAGTAGCGAGCCGTCGTCATCTTGATGGCGTGGGTTTCATCCAGAGGGATGACCGTCTGCACCGAGCCCTTGCCGAACGACTGAGTGCCCATGACCACGGCGCGACCGTGGTCCTGCAAGGCACCGGCGAGGATCTCGGAAGCTGACGCAGAGCCGCCGTTAATCAGTACCACCGTGGGGGTGCCGGAGGTGATGTCGCCCTGGCTGGCGCTGAACCGCAGGCGGGAACTCTGGATCCGGCCCTCGGTGTAGACGATCAGGCCTTCATCGAGCAGGGCGTCGGCGGCTTCCACCGCGGTCTGCAGGATGCCGCCGGGGTTGTTGCGCACGTCGATGATCAGGCCATCGAGGCTGCCGCCGTTCTGGGTCATCAGGTTGGCGATGGCGGCGCGGAAATCGGCACCGGTTTCAGACTGGAACTGGGTGATGCGAACGTAGCCGTAGCCGTTCTCCAGCATGCGGGATTTGACGCTGTGGACTTTGATGATGGCGCGTTCGACATCGATTTCGATTGGGCCGGTCTCGCCCTCCCGCATGATGGTGAGGGTGATGATGGTGCCGGGTTTGCCGCGCATCAGATTGACCGCTTCTTCCAGCGACATGCCCTTGACCGGCTGGTCGCCGAGCTTGATGATCAGGTCGCCAGCCAGCACGCCGGCTTTTTGCGCCGGGGTGTCATCGATGGGAGCGATGACCTTGACGAAACCGTCCTCCATGCCCACTTCAATGCCCAAACCGCCAAATTCACCGGTGGTGCTCTCTTCGAGTTGTTCGTAGTCCTGCGGGGCGAGGTAGGTGGAGTGTGGGTCCAGGTCGGCGAGCATGCCCTTGATGGCGCTCTCGAGCAGTTGGCGGTCGTCTACTTCCTCTACGTAGGCTTCCTTGATGCGGCTGAACACCTCGGTGAACTTGCGGAGGTCGTCCAGGGGCAGTTGCTCTTCCGGATCCGGCAGCCGGATCTGCACTTGCTGGCCACTGTTGATTTCTTCCAGCAGGCGCTTCTGTGCTTCGATGTCATCCTGGCCCAGGGCGACGACGGGAAGGGCGATCAAACAGGCAGCGCCGATCAGCGCGTGCAAACCTTGCGAGTAGCGATTACTTCTTGCCTTTCCCATTCACCTGTCCTGTTCCAGTCAAATAATGAAAAGTTTTCTTATGCTTAGCTGACAGTATGGCGTTCCCGGCGGGCTTTGTCAGCCTGCGGAGAAGTGGACTCGCCGCCCACCGGGCGTCCACGAAGGATCAGCGTTGGCTGAGCCAGTGCCTGGGGTTCTGGGGGGTGCCCTGGTGGCGGACCTCAAAATACAGCGCGGGCTGATCGGTGCCGCCGGTCTGGCCGGCGATGGCGATGACCTGGCCCGCGGTAATCCAGTCTCCCGGGCTGGTGAGCAGGCTGCTGCTGTGTCCGTAGAGGCTCATAAAGCCGTCGCCGTGATCGATAATGGTCAGCAGGCCGAAGCCTCGAAGCCAATTGGCGAACACCACCCGGCCATAATGCACCGCTTTGACCTCGGCGTCACTGCTTGTGCTGATCAGCAGGCCATTATGGCGAAGCCGGCCCTGGGCCAGGCTTTCCCCGAAGTTGCGGGCGACCTGGCCCTGGACCGGCCAGGGCAGCTTGGCCCGCAGCGACTGAAAAGGTTGCGATTCGTTGGGGGCGGGAATGCTGGCAATGGCGGCCTGGACCTCGCGTAATAGCTTTTCCAGCCGTACCCGGTCGGCTTCCAGTTGTTCCCGGTGGTCCTGGCGGCTGCCGATCTCGGTCTTGAGGGCGACCAGGGTCCGTTCGCGCTCGGCACGGCTGTCGCGCAATTGTTGCTGGCGTTGGGCCACGTCCTGTTCCAGCTTGGCCAGGCGGATCTCGGTGGCGTTGGCTTCGTGCTGGGTGGTGCGCAACCGGCTCAGGTTGGCGTTAAATGCCTCGAGCCGGCGGACGGTGTCCTGGCTAAGGTATTGGTAGTAGGTCATGGTGCGTGCGACATCCTGAGGGTTTACCTCGTTCAGTAACACCTTGATGGCCGGGGTGTCTCCTTCCATCCAGGCGGCACGGATCTGGCGCTTGAGGCCGTCACGCTGGCGATCGAGTACCTCGATCAGTTCCTGTTCCTGTCGCTGCAGCGCGGCCAGGTGATTGCGCTGTTGCGCCAACTGCTGGCGCAGTTCCCGCCGTTGCCGGGTCAGGCGGCTGATCTGTTGTTCCGCGCGGACCAGGGCTTGCTCCAGGCCAGAGCGTTCCTCTTCGGCGTCTTGCAGCCAGTCGTCGATGTCGGCGATCTGCTCCTTGAGCGCTTCAACCTGCTGCGGTGAAACGTCGTCGGCGGGCACCGGCGCGCACAGCAGCAGCAATCCCAGGCAACAACCCGGGAGTGCTGTGGATCGGAGGTGTCGGAGCAGATGCCGCATGGACACGCCGACCGGTCCGCAGGACCGGCCCGCTTACTGGGGTTCGACCAGGCTGTGCCCGGTCATTTCCGCCGGCGGTTCGAGGTCCATCAGGCTGAGCAGCGATGGCGCGACGTCGCTGAGGCTGCCGTCGTCTTTCAATCGCAGCTTGCGTGGGCCAACGTAGACCAGCGGCACGGGGCCAATGGTGTGGGAGGTGTGCAGCTGGCCGGAATTGGGGTCGGTCATCTGCTCGCAGTTACCGTGGTCGGCGGTAATCAGGGCCTGGCCACCCACTTCCTCGAGGGCCCCGGTCACCCGCTGTACGCACTGGTCGAGGCATTCGGCGGCCTTGATGGCAGCGTCCAGCTTGCCGGTATGGCCCACCATGTCGCCGTTGGCATAGTTGCAAACCACCAGGTCGTACTTGCCGCTCTTGATGGCGGCCACCAGTTGGTCGGTGACCTCCGGTGCGCTCATCTCGGGCTGCAGGTCATAGGTTGCCACCTTGGGTGAGGGCACCAGGATGCGGTCTTCGCCCTCGAACGGAGTTTCCAGGCCGCCATTGAAGAAGAAGGTGACATGGGCGTACTTCTCGGTTTCGGAGATGCGCAACTGGGTCTTGCCCAGTTTGGCCATGACTTCGCCAAGGCCGTTGGTGAGTTTCTCCGGCGGATAGGCACACGAGGTCTGGATGTCGGCGGCGTACTCGGTGAGCATGACGAAATCCGCCAGCTGCGGTAGTTTGCGGCGTTTGAAGCCGTCAAATTCCGGCTCGACAAAGGCGCGGGTCATTTCACGGGCGCGGTCGGCACGGAAGTTCATGAACAAAACGGCGTCGCCTTCATTGATGGTGGCTTCGCTGTCTCCGGGAGCGCGGATGCGGGTGGCCTTGACGAACTCGTCGTTCTCGCCCCGCTCATAAGCCATGTCGAGCGCCTCTAGCGGGTTGGTGGCGGTGAACTCGGCCTCGCCCAGGGTCATCAGGTTATAGGCTTCCTCGACCCGCTCCCAGCGATTGTCCCGGTCCATGGCGTAGTAGCGGCCAACGATGGAGGCCACCCGGCCAACGCCAAGGGACTTCAGGGCGGCGGAGACTTTCTCCAGCGACGGCTGGGCGCTGCGTGGCGGCATGTCGCGGCCGTCGAGGAAGGCGTGTACATAGACTTCCCTGGCGCCCCGTTGGGCGGCGACCTCGGCGGCGGCGAGGATGTGGTTCTCATGGCTGTGGACACCGCCCGGAGACAGCAGGCCCATCAGGTGGACGGCGCGACCGTTTTCAACCGCCTGGTCGATGGCCTGGCAGATCACCGGGTTGTTGGCGAAGACACCGTCTTCCAGGTCTTTGTCGATGCGGGTCAGGTTCTGATACACAATCCGACCGGCGCCCAGGTTCATGTGGCCAACTTCGGAGTTGCCCATCTGGCCCTGGGGCAGTCCGACAAACATCCCGGAGGTGTTGATCAGGGTTTTCGGTTGCTGCTGCCAGATCTTGTCCCAGAATGGCGTCTTGGCGTTGCTGATGGCGTTGTCGTCCGCCGGGTCCCGATGGCCCCAGCCGTCCAGAATAATCAGTGCAGTCGGCTTACGCGTCACAGTCATCACTTTTTCCGGTGTGTATGGCAATAAAAGGTGTTTGGCCAATATGCGTGTGGCAAAAATGCGTATGGCGAAAAATAGAAGCGCTAATTCTACCCGTTTTGCCCAGCACAGGCTACGCAGCAGGGGGCCACGGTTCCCTGGCTGGGACAGGGGCGCCGCCTCGCCTTCTGTCACTGCCGGAGGGCGTGTATAATCGCGCCAAAATCATTCAGCAGGGTTAGTTCATGGACAGGTTGTTCGAGTTTATAGTCAATCACTACATTCTGGTGTCGGTATTTGTGGCACTGCTGGCGGCCCTGTTTGTCCTGGAATCCCGCCGTGGCGGTCAGAAAATCTCTGCCCAGGCTGCGGTCAGCCTGATCAACCGGGATGAAGCCGTGGTGTTGGATATTCGCGATCGTAAGGAATACGGCGAGGGGCATATCACCGGCGCCCTGCATATCCCGTTGAACAGCCTGAAAGACCGCATGGCCGAGCTGAACAAGCACAAGGACAAGCAGATCGTGGTGGCGGATAAAATGGGACAGCACGCGGCCATGGCGGTCAAACAGCTGACCGCCGAGGGGTTTGAAAGGGTGGTGCGCCTCAACGGTGGCGTTGCCGACTGGAAAGCCAGCAATCTGCCGCTGGTTAAAAAGTAAGCGGTCTGCATCGGAAGTCTGCGGTCGGGGCTTGAGGCCTTGAATTGATGACCAATCTGCCGCACTGTTTCACATCAGTACGCGGAGCCAGTGGGTACACTGTCGCGGTCGCGCTTTAAACCCAACAGGGCAATTGCTGCCCCATCAGAGATTGAAAGGATTAGACATGGCTGACAACCCGCAGGCCGCAGCAGGCAGCGAAAACGCAAATCAACCGCAGTTTGCCCTTCAGCGCATCTATGTGAAGGACCTGTCCTTCGAGTCGCCCAATTCGCCGACCGTGTTCCAGGAGCAGTGGAAGCCCCAGGTCAACCTGGATCTGAACACCAGCCACACCAAGATCAGCGATAACCAGTTCGAAGTGGTGCTGTCGCTGACCGTCACCGCCAAGGTGGGCGAGAAAGTGGCCTACATCGTGGAAATCCAGCAGGGTGGGGTGTTCATGGTGCAGAACATCGAGGGCCCGCAGCTGGGCCAGATGCTCGGCGCCTATTGCCCGAACATCCTGTTCCCCTACGCCCGTGAGGCCATTGATGGCCTGGTCAACAAAGGCAGTTTTCCGGCCTTGATGTTGGCGCCGGTCAATTTCGATGCCATCTACGCCCAGGCGCTCAAGCGCAAGCAGGAAGAAGCCCAGGCCCAGGCGGGTCAGGAAAGTCAGACTCACTGACCGCTGACCTGGCTGCTCGCATAACCGGTCGATTACGGCCGGTTGGCGACCCTGCTGCCGGTTTTCTCTTGCCGAATTTGGCGCTCACGCCGGCCACTTTCCATACCAAGCCTCTGATTGACTCCGAATCGCCTCTGCCTGCCCTGAGGGTGCAGCGGCAAGGCGTGGTTTGCCGCTCATGGCCTTACCGACTGCCCGTGAGTTGCTCGGCCAATATCGCGTTCAGCAGGTCGTCCACATGGCCTTCGGCTTTCAGTCGCGTTAGCGACGCCGACAGACACGGCAGGTCGGCGACCCGGGAGCGGTGAACGTAATGATAGACCGGCGCCTCCAGTATCGGCTCCCCGATGATCAGGGCGTTGTTGTTGAGTGCCGCCTTTTGGGCGTCCCAGCCCAGGGTAAGGCCGACATCAATACGGTTATTCTCAAGCAGCAACACCAGGTGCTCGGTATTGTGGGCCAGCAGAGTGGATGTTCCATTGGGTAGCAGTGGCGGCACCATGCGATAACCGTTGATGTAGCCAATGCGGTCGACGGCGACGAGGGTGTTTTGGGCGGGAATGCCTGGGTCCAGATAAATCGGCACCAGCTGCAGCAGGGTGAGAGGGGGTTCCAGGGCGACGAGCGGACCATTCTCGTTGATGACCTCTCGCACCCTGGCCAGTTCGCCGTCGGAGCGGCCTGCTTCGGCCAGGCTGAGGGATCGTGCCGGTGGCGCCTCAAGAAACTTGACCGTGAGCCCGCACCCCTCGTAGATGGCGGAAATGAGCTGTTGGCCGGCATGCACAGAGGCTTCCGAGGTGTCTTCCAGGGAGGTGATACGGCGCAGATTGGCGGCCTCGTCCTCGGCGGTAACGGGCTGCCAGGAGAGTGCCAGCGCACAGACGACCAGCGAGCGCCAGCTCATTACCGGCGCTGCCGGGCTTTCGAAACGGGTCGAGTTCACCTCACAGGCCTCCAGTGAAGTCCAGCTGACGCCAGGCTTCATAGACCACCAGCGCCACCGCGTTGGACAGATTAAGGCTGCGGGAGTTCGGCTGCATGGGCACCCGCAAGCGCTGATGTGCTGGCAGTTGCTCGCGGACCTGGCTAGGCAGGCCCCGGGTCTCCGGGCCAAACATCAGGTAATCTCCCTCCTGGAATTGTACCTGATGATAGGACTGGGTGCCTCGGGTGGTCAGGCCGAACAGCCGGGCGGGCCGTTCGGTGTCGAGAAAACTCTCATAGTTGCGGTGCACCTTCACCGTGGCGTACTCGCTGTAGTCCAGCCCGGCGCGACGCATCTGCTTGTCCTCAAGGCTGAACCCCAGCGGTTCAATCAGATGCAAGCGACAGCCGGTGTTGGCGCAGAGCCGGATGATATTCCCGGTGTTGGGCGGGATCTCCGGCTCGTACAGTACGACATTCAGCAGTGGCGCCGACGGCTCCGTCATCAGCGTTCAACGGCCAGTGCCACGCCCATGCCGCCCCCGATGCAGAGGGTGGCCAGACCCTTGTGCGCATCCCGACGGATCAACTCATGGATCAGGGTCACCAGGATGCGACAACCGGACGCGCCAATGGGGTGGCCAATGGCAATGGCACCACCGTTGACGTTGACCTTGCTGGTGTCCCAGCCCAGTTCACGGTTGACCGAGAGGGCCTGGGCGGCAAAGGCCTCATTGGCTTCCACCAGGTCCAGGTCGTCCACGCTCCAGCCGGCCCGTTCCAGGCAGCGCTGGCTGGCCGGAATCGGACCAGTCCCCATGATGGTGGGGTCGACGCCGGCATTGGCGTGGGCGCGAATGGTCACCAAGGGCGTCAGCCCCAACTGCTCGGCTTTTTCGGCACTGCACACCAGCACGGCGGCGGCGCCGTCGTTCAGTGAGGAGGCATTGCCGGCGGTGACTGTGCCGTCTTTCTTGAAGGCCGGGCGCAGCTTGGCCAGGCCATCGGCCGTAACGCCGTCCCGAGGGTTCTCGTCCCGGGTAACCACGATGGGGTCGCCCTTGCGCTGGGGAATGCTGACCGGAACGATCTGGCCATCAAAGTAGCCCGCGGCCTGGGCGGCGATCGCCTTCTGCTGGGAAGCGGCTGCGAAGGCGTCCTGTTCTTCCCGGCTGATGTCGTACTTGTCCACGATATTCTCGGCGGTGATGCCCATGTGGTAGTCGTTGAAGGCATCCCACAGGCCGTCATTGATCATGGTGTCGATCATGGTCCAGTTGCCCATGCGCTGGCCGTTGCGGCTGTTTGGGACCACATGGGGAGCCTGGCTCATGCTTTCCTGGCCGCCGGCAATGATCATCTCGGCATCGCCACAGCGGATGGCCTGCACCGCCATATGCACGGCCTTGAGGCCGGAGCCACAGACCTTGTTGATGGTCATGGCGGGAACTGAGGCCGGCAGGCCGGCATTGATCGCCGCCTGCCGGGCCGGATTCTGACCGCAGCCGGCGGTGAGCACCTGGCCCATGACCACTTCGTTGACCTGGTCCGCTGCCACCCCGGTGTCTTTCAACAGGGCGCGGATTACCGCGCTGCCCAGCTGGTCGGCGCGCAGGCTGGCCAGGGAGCCTCCGAATGTACCGACGGCGGTGCGCTTGGCGGCAACAATCACAACATCACGCATGGCTAATCTCCACAATGAGAAAGAGGATGGGGAACCTCTGTACCGGTTCCCGTATCGATATGGCCTGCATTGTAGCGGAAACCGAAAGGTAAACGGAAAGGAAGGGGGGAAGGCAAGGGGGAATGAGAAGGGCGGACCCGCGCGCCGCCGGGGTTGGGCTCTCGCAGGCGCGCCTTTGTTGGCTTGAAGATGCTCGGGTTGGGGAGACTACATACTCAGGCTGCGGCCGCCGTCCACCGCGAGGATCTGTCCCGTCACGAAGGGCGCATCGCAGAGCAGGAAGGCCACCGCCCCGGCGATATCGTCCGGGGTGCCGGTACGGCCGAGCGGGGTCTTGGCGAGAATGGCCTGCTGGTAGTCCGGGTCTACGGTTTCGCCATTGTCTGGCCAGAGGATGGCACCGGGAGAAACGCCGTTAACCCGCACATTGGGGGCGAAATCCCTGGCCCAGGCCTGGGTCAGGCTGGCGAGCCCGGCCTTGCTGGCGCAGTACAGCGGATGGTTTGCCAGCGGCCGCTGATGATAGATGTCGATCAGGTTTACGATGGCGCCGTTGCTCTGTTGCAGGGCGCTCAGGCAGTTCTGGGTCAGCAGGAACGGGGCGCGCAGGTTGGTGTTGAGGAGCGCGTCCCAGTCTTCGATGGTCGCCGTGGCGGTTGGTGTCGGGTAGAACCGCGAGGCGTTGTTGACCAGGCCGTCGAGGCGGCCCCAGCGGGCGATGGTCGTCCGCGCGAGTCGCTCGATGTCGTCGGCCTGGCTCAGGTCGGCTGCCAGCGCGATGGCTGACGCCGGGCGTGCCTGGTTGAACCCATCCACCAGGGCCTCGGCCTGTTGTTGCCGGCTTCGGTAATGGACGACCACTCGCCAGCCGCGCTGGTGCAGGCGGCGAGCCGTGGCGGCGCCGAGCCGGTGGGCGGCGCCGGTGATCAGGGCGACGGGGGACTCGGTTGCAGGCGCTTTGATCGCAGGGATGTCGGTCATGGGAGCTTCAGTCGCGGGAGTTATTGGGGCTAGGCCATCCGGGCCTGGACGCGTCGCAGACGCTCCAACCGGATTGCCTGGCCCAGGGCCTTGCCTTTGTGCCCCTGGGTCATCAGATCCTGGGCGTTTACTTGTGCGGTGTCGGCAGCGGCCTGTTCCAGTACCGCCAGAGTAGGGTGCAGACGGGTTTCCAGCGTACACCGCAGAACTGCCAGCAGTCGGGCAAACCGCTCCGGCTTGCGCCAGGCGTCGGCCTGTTCCAGCAGCTTCAGCAAGTCGTCTGCGGAGGTGCCAGCGTCTGCCGCGCCATTGGCGAACACCTCGACGGTGGTGGCGGTCAGACGGACCATATCCTGGCAGTCGTTGGGTGCCTTCAGGGCCTTGGCCCGCTGCAACGCGATGTCGGTCGAGAGCGGCGACAACAGGGCGGCCAGGCGGACGTCGGTGGCGCTGTCCTGGCTGCAGGAACAGCGCAGGGTATCGAGTGCCGCGGCTAAAGCGGGGGCATCCAGTTCGGGAATCAGCACAGCCAGCGCGCCACAGCTCTGCAGGACTTCGAAGAACACCGTCGGCGCTTGCTCCTGCAAGGCCCGTTGCATTTCCTGCCACACCCGTTCGGGCACCAGGTGATCGACTTCGCCGTCGTTCACCATCTGCCGCATCAGGGACGTGGTTTCATCCGCCACGCGAAAGCCCAGCGGTGCGAAGCGGGCGGCAAAGCGGGCGGTGCGCAGAATGCGCAGCGGATCTTCGGCGAAGGCCGGGGCAACATGGCGGAGCTGGCGTGCGGCCAGATCCTGCTGGCCATGGAACGGGTCCACCAGGTGGCCGTCGGCATCCCGGGCCATGGCATTGATGGTCAGATCCCGCCGCTGCAGGTCTTGCTCCAGGGTCACGTCCGGCGCGCTATGGACCACGAAGCCATGGTAACCATGGCCCTGTTTACGCTCGGTTCGCGCCAGGGCGTACTCCTCGTTGCTGTCTGGGTGCAGGAACACCGGAAAGTCCGCACCGACCTGGCGATAGCCCCGGGACAGCATCTGCTCTGGAGAGGCGCCAACCACCACCCAGTCGCGATCCTTGACTGGAATGCCCAGCAGCTCATCGCGGACCGCGCCACCAACAAGATAGATGTCCATTCACGCACCTCAGCAGGAAACTGGGGCTGATTATCAGGGCTAATGCCGGGGAGGGCAATATCACCCACCGCGAGCGGCGGGTGATCGAGGGGCATGGGCGGGGTTAGAAACTTGCGCCCAGTTCGATGGCGGCACCGAGGTCGGCGTCGCTGATCAGAGCGCCGATGTCCAGGTGAGCGCCGAACGGAGCCAATCCGATGCCGGCGGTGAACTGGGTTTTTTCCTCGACACCGCGATGGTCACCATCGCTGGCCAGATTGTGGCGCAGCCCCACCCGCACCTGGGCGTAGCGCATGGCGTCAAACTCGGCGCCAACGGCCAGCCACTGGGTGTCGTCACTGAACCCGAAGCCTTTTTGCTCGGAAAGATCCAGCTCCGCGGTGACCACATGGTACTCACCAAAGTGCGCCAGGCCAGCCGAGATTTTCGGTTCAATCTCCAGCTCGGCGCCACTGGTGGACTCCAGATCCATGGGGAGCAGGTTCTTGACCGCCAGGCCTGCGTTCCACTGGCGGTCTTCACCGAATCGGTAGGCCGCGCCCAGGTCAAGGTTGAACTGGGTGTCGTCGGTTTCGTTTTCGCTGGCGTCAAAGTCATCGTCATCGAAGTTGCTCACCCGTTGCACATACTCGAAGGTGCGCAGTTGAACGTACTTGGGTGAGATGCCCAGTGCCAGGTTGTTGCCGTTGGCCAGTTCGAAGCCGCGGGCAAAGCTTACCCCAACTTCCGCTGTCGAGGCGGCAATAACGGTACCGTCGGAGGTGAGCTCGGATTCCACGTCCCGTAATCCGGACGCCACCTGTGCCGCTTCGCCAATGTCGTCCTCGATTTCCTGCAGGATGGCCAGGTCGTTGGCGGTGACATTACCACGGGTGGTGACCCGCAGGCTGCCGTCGGTGAACACGCCGACGGAAATGGTTTCCATGGGAATGGCCAGGCTGAGGCCTGCGCCCACATCAATGCGGGCGGTGTCGCGACTCAATGCCGCCAGTTGCCCGCGCAGTCGTCCTGCATTTTCCTGGACTTCCACCACGGTGTCGCTGTTTTCCAGCTGATCGAGGGTGTCCTGAATATCGTCAATCTGGTCCACCACTTCTTCCTCATCGGCAGCGCGGAGGTTGATGGACGGCAGGATCAGGCCGAAGTCGTCGGCCCAGCCGTGGTGTCCGTTGGCCAACATCGCCGGGTTGGCGATGTTGGCCGTGGCCGGGTGGGCCACCGCCACGCCGGTGCCGCCCATGGCAAACGAGCGGGCGGTCTGGAAGGTCTGGGGGGCGGCGACGGTGGCGGTGGTGGCAACGGTCAGCCCGACGGCCAGGGCCAGGCGTGAAATTCGGATACCGGTCATAAGGTCAGTTACTCCTATCGGTTTGGCCGGAACAGATCATAATGGTGTAGTGAAGACGAACATTCTCAGCCCTGGGTTCCGAATCCATAAGCATGGATGCAGGTACAACCAGCGTAAACCAGATGTTCCAAGGCATCACGGGCAATGGGGTAACGGAATGTTTCATCTCTGTTAAGGCGCTTCACCGGGTCTCCTTCCGGGTGGCGAAATTTTGCCGCTTTTTCCTTGAGGTGTATCAGCTAATTGCGTCAGTGTTATTGCAGAACAATGGGTTAAGTACTTTGGCGCGGTTTTTTCATGGAAAAGGAAAGATCATGGATTTCTGGGAGAACGAGCACATGACTTGGCGAGGGGCGGCTCAGGCACTGGCGGCGGTATTGGCCGGGGTTGTGGCTGGGCTTGGGGGCGGCTGCGCTCCCACCGGCAAGTACCAGCAACAGGCGGTGTCTGAGCAACGGCAGCTGGAGGCGATCGTGGTACGGGAAAGCGGCTATGGCACCTATCAGGATGTCAGCCGCGATCGGCACGAGGCCAAGGCACGCCTGCTCGCCCGCCGGGCGTCTAAGCTGGACGCTTACCGCAATCTGGCGGAACGGGTCTACGGCACGGTGATCTTCGGTAGCTCAACGGTGAGTGATTTCGTGCTGAACAACGATAATTTCCGCACCTATGTCGACAGCTACATTCGTGGCGCCAAGGTGGTGGCGGTGAATGAGCATAGCGATGGCGTCGTGGAAACCGTGATGGAGCTGAAGCTGGAACCCCGTTTCCGGGAGTGCGTGTCCCAGAGCTCAAGCGACCGGATGCAAACCGACTGTCCCATTCCCATGCCGCGGGATATGGACGGCTCCGGCGATATTGAGACCCGGGCGGTTGACTCCCTCTACTATCTGGATTGATTGGATGAAGCGACTTTCTTTGCACTCATTGCCGTTGGCACGCTGGGGCGTGAGTTTGATTTTGCGTGGCCTGGCGTTGATGGCAATCATACCCGTCGCTGCCTTGGCGGTGGTGCTGGAAGGTACCGGACACGCGGTGATTCATGACGGCAACCTGGAGCTGGCCCGAGAAGAAGCCCGGCGTGCCGCCTTGCGCGATGTGGCTCTGCAATATGAGGCACGCATCGACAGTCGCGATACCGTCACCAATGGCGTGGTTACCGAATCGGAGCTGGTGGTCTCGGCCTCGGCTCAGGCCCGTCATATCGAAATTCTCAGCGAGCGGCAGGTGGGTAACCTGATGCGGGTTACTCTGCGGGCCGACATGTCGGCAAGTGCATCCTGCGACGTTGGCACCGCGGCCCGGTTGAAGAAGCGGGTGGCGGTGGTGGGGTTTCCGCTGTTGTTCCCGGAGCAGGCGGTCCTGGGGAGCATAGACGATGCCGGTGAAACGTTGCCGCAACAACTCAGCGTACGCCTGCAACAGAGCGGACGGCTGGAAGTGCTGAACGCCTCCACCATCCAGCTGTTCCAGGATACGGTGAACGCACCCACGTCCCAGGCCTTTGATAACCGCTTGAGCAATGTGGCGGCGTTGGCCCGGGATCTGGATGCCCAATTCGTGGTGGCGGGTGTTATCCGCAGTGTGGCGGTGGAAGATCCAGACGCCTGGGGATCGTCGGTGCTGGACCGGCTGCAGCGCGGCATGGGGGGCGCCAATCGACATCGCCGGTTTGTCGCCGACCTGATGGTGTACGACGGCTTCAGCGGTGCGCCGGTGTACCAGAACCGATATGCCGCCCGCGGGCTCTGGGACGCCGCCCCGGCCAGTTCCGATGGCTTTGATTCCGACGGCTTCCGCCGCACCGGCTACGGCGAGGCGGTGGCCGGCGTACTGGATAATATGGCCTCGGCGGTTGCGACTGCGGTGCGATGCCAGCCCTTCATCACCCGTGTCACCCGGGTCGAGGGACGGCGGGTCACCCTGGCCTCGGGCTCCACCGCGGGCCTGCGCCCCGGGGATGAGCTGCATCTTTACCGCAGCTACAGCTACTTTGATACGCCGGGAGCGGCGCCGGAGCTGAAAGACAGCCAGGCGTCCGTGACCATCAGCAGTGTGCATCCGGAGTTCAGTAACGGAGAGATGCCGATGACCGGCGCGCTGGTGAATATCCAGCGCGGCGATCAGGCGGTAGTCTGGTAACGCACAGGCCCGGAGCGGGGCCGGGATAGGCCTCGCGCCGGCGGTAGGCTTACGCGGCCTCGCGGGCGGCGATGTCGCGAATCTTGCCCACCATCGCCCGTAGGCCGTTGCCGCGTGTCGGAGAGATGTGGCGGAACAGGTCGAGCCGTTCGAACAGCTCGTCGATGTCGGTGGTCAGCAGGTCGCGGGGCTGCTTGCCGTTCAGCGCCACCAGGATGATGGCGGCCAGGCCCCGGACGATCATGGCGTCGGACTCGATCATCAGGTACAGCTTGCCGTCGTTGTCGTCCTGGTGGTGGATCAGCCAGACCTGGCTCTGACAGCCATGGACGTAGTTTTCCTCGACTTTCTCGTCTTCCGGGAAGGCCGGTAACTGTTTGCCCAGATCGATGATGTAGGCGTAGCGCTCTTCCCAGTCGTCCAGGAACTCGAAGGCGTCGAAAACGTCCTCCAGGGTGATGTCCTTACCCAGCGGATTGTCGCGGAACTGTTGTTCGGTGGCAGTCATTTACAGCATTCCCAGTTCAAGCTTGGCTTCGTCGCTCAGCATATCGTTGTTCCAGGGTGGATCAAAGGTTAGCTCGACCGTGACCTTGTCCACATTGGGGACATGCTCAACCTTGCGTTTGACGTCGTCGGTGATGACCGGCCCCATGCCGCAGCCGGCGGCGGTCAGGGTCATCTTGATGTAAACGTGATTGCCTTCCGGCGTGCCGTTCATCACGTTGCACTCGTAGATCAGTCCCAGCTCCACCACGTTCACGGGAATTTCCGGGTCGTAGCAGTTACGCAGCGCTTCCCACACCTGATTCTCGTTGACGCTGCCGTCCTCCGGGGTGTCGAAGCTGCTCTGCAGGGGTTGCTTGCCAAGGGCGTCGGCGTCGTGGCCCTCGATACGGGCGAGGTTGCCGTTCACCGCTACGGTGAAGCTTCCCCCCAGCGACT
Source organism: Marinobacter sp. (assembly GCA_041594735.1). Classification (GTDB taxonomy): domain Bacteria; phylum Pseudomonadota; class Gammaproteobacteria; order Pseudomonadales; family Oleiphilaceae; genus Marinobacter. The sequence goes on along the minus strand of JBFHLR010000002.1, from coordinate 19,816 downwards.
GGGTGATGGTGACAAAGGTATCCGCCGGAATCATGATTTCGGTGCCGGCGGGGACCAGTCGGGCTTCCACCTCGCGCTTGGTGAGCACCACTTCCCGTTCTTGCATGCGCTGGATGACCTCGTTTAGCTGTCGTTGCCGATGAGCGGTTGCCTGTTGCCGAGGGCGTTCAGGCTACCGTGAAACTTTCGCCGCAACCGCACTCTGCCGTGGCGTTGGGATTGCGGAACTGGAACAGGGAGTTGACGCCCTGGGTGATGAAGTCGATCTCGGTACCGTTCACCATGGGCAGGTGCTCATGCTTGACGAAGATATCGACGCCATCGACGGTGAAGATGTCGTCATCCGCCTCGGGGGTCTCCACCCATTGGGTCTCGTACTTGAATCCGGAGCAACCGCTCTTCCGGATGGCCAGCCGGATGCCTTTGGCCTCGGGCTTTTTCGCCAGCTGCTTGCGAACATGGGTCACCGCGCTTGGCGTCATGGTCACGCCTACGGTGGGGGTAAAAGTCTCGGCTGTCATGCATCCACCTTCATCAGACAAACAGACGCTGGATTTTCTGCAAGGCGGTGAACAGTTGGTCCACCTCCTCAAGAGTATTGTAAAACGCGAACGACGCCCTGGCTGTACCGGGAACCCCATAGAAGTCCATCAACGGCATGGCGCAATGGTGGCCGGTACGGATGGCGATGCCCTGCTGATCCAGCAGGGTGCCGATGTCACTGGGGTGCAAGCCGTCGATCTTGAACGACATCACCGGCACCTTGTTGCGGGCGGTGCCGATCACCGCCATGCCCGGGATTGAATCCACCAGGCCATTGGCTTTGGCCAGCAGGGTCTGCTCGGCGGCCTCAATGGCCTGGCGATCAAGGCCGTTGAGGTAGTCGATGGCCGCGCCCAGACCCACCGCCTCGGCGATGGCCGGAGTACCGGCCTCGAACTTGTAGGGCAGGGTGTTCCAGGTGGTCCGGTCGAACGACACCCGCTCGATCATCTCGCCGCCAAACTGGTAGGGCGGCAGCTCCTCCAGTAACTGTTCGCGGCCGTACAGCACGCCAATGCCGGTGGGGCCGAACAGCTTATGGGAGGAAAATACGTAAAAGTCGCAACCCAGGGCCCGTACGTCCGGCCGGTAATGGGGCACCGCCTGGGCGCCGTCCAGCAGGGTCAGGGCACCAACCGACTTGGCCTTGGCCACCAGCTCGGCTACCGGGTTGACGGTGCCGAGCACGTTGGAGACGTGGGTCACGGCGAGAATGCGGGTGCGCTCGCTCAGCTGCTGGTTGAAGCTGTCCATGTCCAGCTCGCCCTCGGGCGTCACCGCGATCACCTTCAGGGTGGCGCCGGAGCGCTCGGCAAGCATCTGCCAGGGCACGATGTTGGCATGGTGCTCCATGTGGCTGATCAGGATCTCGTCGCCAGCGGACAGCTTGGCGGTCAGGCCGTTAGCCACCAGGTTGATGGCCTCGGTGGTTCCCCGTGTCCAGACGATTTCCCGGGTACTGGCGGCGTTGAGGAAGGCGCGCACGGTTTCCCGCGCGCCCTCGAAGGCGGCGGTGGCGCGGTCACCCAGGGTGTGGGCACCCCGGTGCACATTGGAGTGCTGCTCGCGGTAGTAGCGATCCATGGCGTCCAGAACGACCTGGGGCTTCTGGGCCGAAGCGCCATTGTCCAGATACACCAGGGACTTGCCATTCACTTTCTGGTCGAGAATGGGGAAGTCCCGGCGAATGGCCGCCACATCGAGGGCGGCCGCCGTGGCAGGCTGTTGTCCAGCAGCCTGCTGTTCTGAAGCGTGTGCCATGGAAAGGTCAGTCATACCGTTCAGGCCTCTTCAAATGTCTGGTCGATAAAGTGATTGAGCCGCGCCTGGGCCGTCTCCCGTACTGATTCGACCGGAATCTGCGATATCAATTCATTGATAAACGCCATGGTCAGCAGAGTACGGGCGTTGCGACGGTCGATGCCGCGGGACACCAGATAGAAAATCGAGGTCTCGTCGAGCTGGCCAACGGTGGCGCCATGGGCGCACTTGACGTCGTCGGCGTAGATTTCCAGCTCGGGTTTGGTGTCGATTTCCGCGCCGGTAGAGAGCAGCAGATTCTTGTTGCTCATGTTGGCGTTGGACTTCTGGGCATCCTGGTGAATGTGGATGCGACCGTTGAACACCGCGTGAGACTGGCCTGCGGCGATGTTGCGATAGGTTTCCTCGCTGTCGCAGTAGGGCGCCACATGCTCGATCACGGTGTGATTGTCGTAATGCTGTTTGCCCTGGGTGACCACCACGCCGTTGAGGCGGCAGTTGGCGCCGGACTCTTCCAGCCGTACCTGCAGGTCGTGGCGGCGCATGGGGCCACCAAAACCGACGCAATGACTGTCGAAGCGGGAGTGGGCACCCTGGCGTACGCCGGTGGCACCGATGTGCTGGACGTTCTCGCCCTCGGCGGACAGGCGGACGTTGGTGACCTGGGCGCCGTCGGCCAGGGTAAACTCGCTCACGGCGCTGACCATCACCGCTTCGTCGCCGTGAGAGATGTATTCTTCCACCACCGTAATCTGGCTGTGGCGGCCGGCGTCCAGATAAATGCGCGGATAGGCCGAACCGCTGCAGTGGGCGTCGGTTTCGCTGATGACGAACAGCGGCTGGTCCAGCACCGCGTCGGGCGCCAGACGGATCAGCAGGCCGTCCTCGAAACGGGCCGAATTCAGGCGCGCCAACTGCACGGCGTTGGCGTCGAGGGTGTTGTCCAGGCGTTCGGCCAGCTCGCGGGCCTCATCGTCGTCGAGGTCGGCAAACCGCTTGATCTCGATGCCATCCACATCGGGGTAGTCGCTGGCCTCTGGCACCATGATGCCGTTGTGGAACACCACATGGTAGCCGGATACCGCCAGGGCGCTGCCGCTCTTGCCGGCGGCTGGCAGGGTGCCGGCGAGGGCCTCAGTCAGCTGCAGGTAGCGGCTGGAGTATTTCCAGTTCTCGGTCTTGCGGGTCGGCAGCGGCATGTCGGCCAGGGCCGTGCCGCGCTGGGCCCGAAGCTCGAGCAGCGGCTGCGGCAGCGACTGTCCGGTCGGGGTCAGAAACGCGCTTGACAGCGTTGGTGCTGGTTTCATTCCTGCTCTCCCTTAGCCGGCCACCTGGGCTTCGTCTTCGTCTTTGATGCCCAGCCAGCCGTAACCCTTCTCTTCCAACTCCAGGGCTAGCTCACGACCACCGGATTTGATGATTCGGCCGCCGGCGAGTACATGCACGTGATCCGGCACGATGTGGTTCAGCAGGCGCTGGTAATGGGTCACCATCAGGATGGCGCGGTCGTCGGAACGCAGCGCGTTGACGCCGTCGGAGGCCACCTTGAGGGCGTCGATGTCGAGGCCGGAGTCGGTCTCGTCGAGAATCGCCAGCTTGGGCTGCAGCAGCAGGGCCTGCATCACCTCGTTGCGCTTCTTCTCACCGCCGGAGAAGCCTTCGTTGACGCCGCGCTTGAGGAAATCCGGGTTCAGGTCCACCTGCTTGGACACCTGTCTGGCCAGCTTCATGAATTCGGCGGCGTTCATTTCCTCCTGCCCCTGGTGTTTGCGCATGGCGTTGACCGCGGTACGCAGGAACTGCAGATTGCTGACGCCGGGAATCTCCACCGGGTACTGGAACGCCAGGAAGATGCCCTCCCGGGCGCGTTCTTCGGTTTCCAGTTCCAGCAGGTCTTCACCGTTGAACTTGATCTCGCCGGAGGTGACCTCGTAGGCGTCGTTACCAGCCAGCACCTGGGACAGGGTACTCTTGCCGGAACCGTTGGGGCCCATGATGGCGTGGACTTCGCCGGCTTTGATCTCCAGGTTGATGCCCTTGAGGATCTCTTTGCCCTCAACGGAAGCGTGCAGGTTCTTGATGCTCAGCATGCGTCGGATTCTCTCTCGTTAATTCTGTCTGAATTCTGTTTCCGCAGGCGGGCCTGGGCCCGCCGAACCGTCCGGGGCTTAGCCGACGGAGCCTTCGAGGCTCACTTCCAGCAACTTGCCCGCTTCCACCGCAAATTCCATCGGCAGCTCCTTGAACACTTCCTTACAGAAGCCGTTGACGATCATGGACACCGCCTGCTCCGGGTCAATACCGCGCTGACGGCAGAGGAACATCTGCTCGTCGCTGACCTTGGAGGTGGTGGCCTCGTGCTCGACGATGGCGGCCTTGTTCTGGCTCTCGATGTACGGGAAGGTGTGGGCCGCACAACGGTCGCCAATCAGCAGCGAGTCACACTGGGTAAAGTTACGGGCGGCTTCGGCGCCGGGCCCGAATTTCACCAGGCCCCGGTAGGCGTTGCTACTGCGGCCGGCGGAAATGCCCTTGGAGATGATGGTGCTGGAGGTGTTTTTGCCCAGGTGGATCATCTTGGTGCCGGTGTCCGCCTGCTGGTAGTTGTGGGTCAGCGCCACCGAATAGAATTCGCCAACGCTGTTGTCACCCCGCAGAACGCAGCTGGGGTATTTCCAGGTAATGGCGGAGCCGGTCTCCACCTGGGTCCAGGACACCTTGGAATTTTTGCCGATGCAGGCGGCGCGCTTGGTGACGAAGTTGTAGATGCCACCCTTGCCGTTCTCATCGCCGGGGTACCAGTTCTGCACCGTGGAGTACTTGATCTGGGCATTGTCCAGCACCACCAGTTCCACCACCGCGGCGTGCAGCTGGTTTTCATCCCGCATCGGGGCGGTACAGCCTTCCAGGTAGCTGACGTAGCTGTCGTCGTCGGCGATGATCAGGGTGCGTTCGAACTGACCGGTATTGGCGGCGTTGATGCGGAAGTAAGTGGACAGCTCCATGGGGCAGCGCACGCCCTTGGGAATGTAGACGAAGGAGCCGTCGGAGAACACCGCGGAGTTGAGTGCCGCAAAGTAGTTGTCACCGGTGGGCACCACGCTGCCCAGGTATTTCTGCACCAGCTCGGGGTACTTCTGCACCGCCTCGGAAATCGGGCAGAAGATGACGCCGGCCTTTTCCAGCGGCTCCTTGAAGGTGGTGGCGACGGACACCGAGTCGAACACCGCATCCACGGCCACGCCGGCCAGTTTGGCGCGCTCGTGCAGCGGGATACCCAGCTTCTCATAGGTTTTCAGCAGCTCTGGATCGACTTCGTCCAGGCTCTGGGGCATGTCTTCCCGTTTCTTGGGGGCGGAATAGTAGGAGATGGCGTTGTAGTCCACCTTCGGGAAGTCCACATGAGCCCAGTTCGGCTCGTCCATCTCCAGCCAGCGACGATAGGCTTTCAGGCGCCACTCCAGCATGAACTCCGGCTCATTCTTGATGGCCGACAGGCGGCGGATTACGTCTTCGTTGAGGCCGGGCTCGAAGGTTTCTGCTTCAATCTCGGTCACGAAACCGTGTTCGTATTCCCGTTTGATCAGCTCGTTCACCTGTCTGTCGGTGTTCGCCATGATCGTCGCTCCGTATTCTTTCTCATCAGGGGCCTCACGGCCCGGGTGGCGGATACCGGGCCTGGGCGCGGTATCGGCGGATATCATCGGTTTGGGTGCCGCAGTGGTCGTTCAGCCTCGGCTCGCGGGCTGTCTTCGCCGTGCGGTCAATTGTTGGGTGACGGGGTCCCTGTCGTCGTTGCAGCTGCGCTAAGCCTACCTGGCTATTGAGAAAAGCAGGGAAAGCCAATCCTCTGGCGAGTGATTGTACAATATCAGACCAAATTAGTCAGGTATTATTGCTGGGGCTTCGGCGCCGGGCGATTATAGCGTAATCCGGGGGGCGGGCACCAAGGGGCGCCCTCAGCTATTGGTCACTGTGATAAAGCGACTCAATATCGGTGGTGTGGCTGACTCCAACCAGCTTCCAGTGGTCTTGGGGGCGGTAGAAGGTGAAGGTCCAGGCGATGGCTGCCGCCTCAAATTTTTGCAGCCAGGTTTCGCGGTAGAAATCCTGGCCGATGGTTTCAGTCTTGACGTGAGAGGACGCCAGTGGCTGGCCGACCCGCTCGGTGACCAGCTTGAAGTAATCCACCGCCTCCCTGGCAGACTGATCGTAGGGGGCGGTCGCTACGCCCAGGTAGGGGCGAAGTCGTTGGTAGGCCGCCTCAATCTCGTTGGCGCGGACCTGCTCCATAAAGGCCGCGGTGTGGGTGTGCAGGGCGTCCGGGCTTGCCAGCGGGGCGTCGTTGGCGGACAGGGTGACGGCAGGCAGTGCCAGCAGCAGAGGCAACGACAGGGTTAACGACGGCTTTATCAGCCGTTGTGGCTGTGATTGTAAAAACAGTTGTAATAACAGCTGTAAAAACGGCTGTAAAAACAGTAGCAAGAACAGGCGCACGCTTGGGTTCTCCATGATCGGCCAGGGGAGGTAATCCGCTCGGCAGGGGCGCACCGGTGACTCGAAGGCGCCTCTGCGGCAGCCCAGTCTAGTGTCCCGTCTGGTTAATTCGTTGACCTACTGCGCGCCCTTCGGGGCCCTTGATAGCCGCGTTGTGCTGGCTCGATTTGGAGCCACCAAACCTTCACCCCCACGTCTTGCTCTCAAGGCTCTCAAGGGCTCAGTATATCAGCGAATTAACCAGACGGGACACTGGCCCCTTGTCGGCAAGGGATTCCATGGCGGCGGTCGCAAAGCGCTCCGCTGGCTGCCGCGGGTTAACCGCCGCCGAACAGTATCCACAGCACCAGCACCAGGTTGCCGAGCAACGACAACAGCGCCAGGAAGCGCCAGCGGTCGGCGGGGATGCGGTCCACCAGGGGTTCCGAGCCGACCGGAATCAGCTTGGGGTTGGGGTGTTCCAGATCGTGGAGGAACTCCGACAGGGCCGGGTAGCGGTCTTGCGGTTTCAGGGCGACTGCCTTTTCCAGGCAGGCATCGAGCCACTTCGGCAGATCCGGGTTGACCGACCGCGCGCTGCGGTAGCGCAGCCGGTTGCGCACCGACGGCTTGGGTTCCTTGGCGTAGGGCAGCTGGCCGGTGAGCATTTCGTAGGCGATCACGCCAAGGGCATAGCGGTCCGAGGCCGGTGTCGACAGGTCCCCTTCAAGGCATTCCGGTGCCGCGTAGCTGGCGGTGCCCAGGTAACTGTCCCGGTCCCAGGGTACGTCGATTTCCTCGATGCCGCGGATGCGCACCGAACCCAGATCGATGATCTTCACCGTGCCATCGCCATCAATCACGATGTTCTCCGGTTTCAGATCCTGATGGATCATCTCCAGCCGGTGCAGGGCCCGCAGGCCCGAGGCGATCTGGCGGACGAGGTTGCGAACCTCCGCCGGTTTCGGTTGCGGGTGATCGTTCATCCACTCCCGCAGGGTCGGACCGCTGACGAACTCGGTCAGGCAGTACAGGCACTGGCGATTCTGGGGCGGGTCGATGGACTTGACCACATGGGCGTTGTTGATGCGTTTGGCAACCCAGGCCTCGGTCATGAAGCGGTCGATATAGCCCGGGTCGTCCAGGTAATTGGGGGAGGGCGTTTTCAGGATCACCGGATCGCCGCCGTCTACCGGGTTGGCCTTGTACACCTGGGTGCGGCTGCTGGCATGGATTTCCCGCACGATGCGGTAACCGTCCAGGACCTGGCCGGGCTCCAGGGGCGGCGGGAAGGGCAGCGCGGACAGCCGCTCGTAGTGGGATTCCAGGTCTTCCGCGGGCAGGTGGTCGACCGCGATGACCTGGGCGCTGAGGTTGTCGGTACTGCCCTGGTCAAAGGCCTGGGTCACCAGCGCCTGGGCGGCGGCTTCCGGGTCGTCCTCCTGCAGGCAGGCCAGCAGGGCCTGGCGGTTGAGGGTGCCGTGCACGCCGTCGGTGGTCAGGATCAGCCGGTCGCCGGATTCCAGCCGAACACGGCAGACGTCGATCTCCACGTTCAGCTCCACGCCCATGGCCCGGGCGAGAGCCTGCTTGTCGGGGCCCACCAATACATGGTGGTCCCGGGTCAGGCAATCCAGGTCGTTGTCGCGCAACAGATAGACCCGGCTGTCGCCGACGTGAAAGATGTAGGCGCGATTGTTCTTGATCACGACGCCGCTGAAGGTGCACACCATGCCGCGGGCATCGCCGTGGCTGGCATGGCCGCGGCCATGGAGCCAGCGGTTGAGCGCACCCAGTACCCGGCTGGCGGCGGTTTCCACGCTCCAGGAGTCCGGGGTGCTGTAATAGTCGTGAAGAAAGCCTTTAACACAGGTCTCTGCCGCTTCCCGGCCGGCCTGAGAAGCGCTGACGCCGTCGGCAACGACGGCGCAAACGCCCTTGAGGGCCAGCGCTTCCCCTTCGGGATAGCGGGCCCCCAGGCTGTCCTGGTTTTCAGGCTTGCGGCCAGCAATACTTTGCTGGCCGAGCCGAAGCAGCAGGTTTTCGCTCATGATACCTCAATCATCCGTACTGAACCGTCCGGCATGACTTCGCTGGTTTGCGGGCTGGGTTCATCCATAAAGATACCCACCAGCACCAGAATGGCGAGGGCAAAGATGCCAAGAACCACGAAGAACATAGCCGGAGACACCAGTGACAGCACCAGCAGGAAGACCACGCCACCCACATTGCCGTAAGCACCCGCCATACCTGCGACCTGTCCGGTCAGACGACGCTTGATCAGCGGTACTGAGGCGTATACTGCACCGCAGCCGGCCTGAACAAATACGGAGCAGAACAGTACCAGCAGTACCGCTAGGGCCAGCGGCCATTCGCTGTCGATCTGAGCCATCAGCAGGTAGCCCACGGTGATGCCTGCCAGGGTAATCAGGGTGGTCCGCTTACGGCCAATTTTGTCTGCCACGTAACCGCCGCCTGGGCGGCCGAACAGGTTCATCAGGGCGAAACTGCCGCCGAGCATACCCGCCAGCACTGGAGAGATCTCAAAGGTATCCAGGAAGTACAAGGGCAGCATGGACACCACCGCCAGTTCGGAGCCAAAGCTGGCCATGTAGGTCAGGTTGAGCAGGGCGACCTGCTTGAACGGGTAGCGGTCGAACTCGGGCACTGGCTTGCTGAAGATGTGGCCGTTGACCTGCCAGATACGCAGCAGCTGGAACGCCAGCATCAGGAACACCACACCGTACAGGATGTAGGTGGTGGTCTCTCCCAGCATATTGAGGTTGGCGGGGCCGAGCTTCCAGACGATCAGCGCCAGGGCGATGGACAGGGGCAGGTTCATCAGCATGTACAGGAAGAAGTCGCCTTTGCTGGTGACTTCCATGGCGCCGCCCTTCTTGGGCTTGAAGTAGGTGGAGCCTTTCGGGGTGTCGCGCACCATGGCGTAGAACACGGCGGCATAGGCGATGGCAATGAGGCCGGTGGTACCGACGGCGCAGCGCCAGCCGTCGTCGCCACCGAAGAACAGGGCCAGGGTGGGCAGCGACAGGCCGGCGAAAGCGGCACCGAAGTTGCCCCAACCGCCGTAGATGCCTTCCGCGAAGCCCACTTCCCGGGCCGGGTACCATTCGCTGATCAGGCGGATGCCGACCACGAAACCGGCGCCGACGAAGCCCAGCAGGAAGCGGCTGATGGCCAGCTGTTCAAAGGTTTCTGCCAGGGCGAAGCCGAGACAGATGACGCCGGATATTACCAGTACCAAGGAATAGACTTTACGTGGTCCCAAGGCGTCCACCAGCATCCCGATCAGGATCCGTGCCGGAATGGTTAGCGCCACGTTCAGCAGCAGCAGGGTGTTTACCTCGGCGTCGCTGAGGCCAAATTGTTCCCGAATGGCCGCCATAAGCGGTGCGTGGTTGAACCACACCAGGAAGGTGATGAAGAAAGCCATCCAGCTTAGGTGAAGAATCCGGGTTTTCCCTTCAAACGAGAAAAACCGGAAGGATTGTTCGTTCATAGATCCGCTCATAGATCTGTCCTACCTCAATGTTGAAAATCCGGTTCGGGTGCCATCTGAAGAGGGAAAGCCGGCTGGGAGCGTCAGGGGTGCCTGACTACCGGGCGCTGGCCAGCGCCTCCCTTCCTTCTCCAGTGACGCCATTGCCAGCAGCCGGTTCCGGATACGGAAAATCTAAAGGAGCTAAAAGCAAATGCTGTACCAGAGTGCATAAAGGCGGGTAAATAAAGGGGCATTGAGTCCAATTGCGGGCAAAGGGCTGGGCGAGGGCGCACCAGTGGAAAGCAGGGTCGCCGGTATGTGCCCGCCAATGGTGCGTGAATGCTGGGGCAGCCAGGCGACTGCCCCAGCGTGGTGATGTCTACCTTCAATGGGGCAGTCTGACGGCTTCAGCGCTTCTGGTTTCGCACCAGTTCGGTCAGCTCCTGCAGCTGCTGTTGCACCTCAATCAGGCGGCGGGCCATCTCGTCCCTTTCGGCATGGGCCTTCTGGGCCTGCTTGGCGTTCTGCTCCTCGCTCATGACTTCCAGGATCGCTCCCACCATCATGTTCAGGAACACGAACGCGGTCAGGAAGATGAAGGTGAGGTAGTACAGCCAGCTCAGTGGGTAGACATCCATGGTGGCGTACATGACGTCGGTCCAGTCCTCAAAGGTGGCTACCCGGAACAGGGTGAGCATGGCCACCGCCACATCGCCCCACAGGGTTTCGTCGATGTCGGCAAAGAACATCGCGCCCATGGCGGCGTATATGTAGAAGATGATGAACATCAGCAGGGCAATGTAGCCCATACGGGGAATCGCCTTGAGCAGGGAGTTAATCAGGAAGCGCAGCTCCGGCACCACAGACACCAGCCGTAACACCCGGAACACCCGTAGTAACCGGCCCAGCAGTACCGCCTCGGAATTGTCCAGGGGGATCAGGCTGCCGATCACCACCAGGGTGTCGAACAGGTTCCAGCCATCGAGCAGAAAGCGCTTCTTGTCCTGATGCACGCCAAAGCGGAATAGGATCTCCACTAAAAAAAATAGGGTAATGCCGTTATCCAGCACTGCCAGGATCTCAGCCAACAGAGGCGGAATGTCGTACGTCTTGGCGCCAATGGTCAAGGCGGAAAGGATGATGATGGCAATGACGGTGCCCTGGAATACCTTGCTGGATTCGATCCGGCGCAGCTGATCGAGAGCCGATACGGGACTCAGTTCCGACGACATGGACGGCCGATGCTCCTGTTTATAAGCAACAATGAAATGGGGGAGAGAGTTCTAACGGACGGAATTCTAATGGTCGCTGCGCCTAATGGGTAGCGCCCAGATTAAGGCAGCCTCTGAATAACGCCGAATCGGCTCTGAATGCCAGAGAGGGTCTTGAGTTATTTACAGGCTGCCAAGGATTGCGTCCCATTCTGCCTCGGTCACCGGCATCACCGACAGCCGGTTGCCCTTGCGTATCAGCGCCAGCTCGGCCAGCTCCGGCAACGCCTTGAGGCGGTCCAGTGAGATCAGCGTCGGCAGCTTCGCCACAAACTGCAGGTCCACCGCCTGCCAGCGGGGTTTGTCCGGCGAACTCTTGGGGTCGAAGTATTTCGAATCCGGATCGAACTGCAGGGGGTCCGGGTAGGCGTCCCTCACCACCCTGACAATGCCGGCGATGCCGATCTGCTTGCAGCTGGAATGGTAGAGAAAGAGCTCATCCCCCTGCTGCATCTGCGCCAGGAAGTTGCGGGCCTGGTAATTGCGCACTCCGTCCCAGGGAATCACCCTGGCCGGATCACGGGCAAAGTCATTGATACCGCATTCCGACGGTTCGGATTTGATCAGCCATTTCGCCATGGTCAGCGCTCCTCATGAAATGGCGTCCAGTTTACCAAGCCTGTAATGGCGCCGGTATGGCTTGGTGATTACCAGATGGCCAGCAGGGCCCCCGCGCCCAGGGTGGCAGCGCCGCCAACCTCGGCGACAATCAGCGATACCATGAAGGCCGGGATGAGCCAGCCAGGCAAGCTGCGCTTGCCCAGGCGGTGGGGTTTGCGCAACTGATTGCTGGTGTCGTTGAGCACGCCGTGCACGATGTAGGTGGCGATGGCAAAGGCGAAGAATGCCAGTGCAGCCGCGGCGGCCAGGGTGTTGGTCAGCTCGGAAAACACGCTCAGCCGGGCGAAGTAGGCCAGCAGCAAGGCGGCGAAGGCGTACATCAACGAACTGCGGTGTGCGACGTTGACGTACACCGGCGCGCTGGCGCTGGTGCTGGTGGCCATGCAGCGGTACTTCCAGATACCGGTGAGTAGGCCGGTCATGAAGAACACGAAGGCGGCGGTAATGCACAGTTTTTCGGCCAGGGTGAGCACGGTGAAACCTCGCTGTGATGGATTCGTCGTTATGGAATCGTTGTGATGGATTGAGGCGATGGTATCCCAGGTCCGCAGGCAGGTCTCTCTCATTAGTGACGAAGTGTCACGGTCAGGTGGGTCACGTTCTGGTCAGTTGGGTCGCAAGGTGCGGCAGGCAGCCACGAACCTCCATTGTTCGGAAGGTCCGTGGCCATGGGCGTGGCGAATCAGCGTTCAGCGCGTTGGCGGATGGTGTCCCAGTCGGCGCCGGTGAGGATGTCTCCGTTGCGGAACACGGTCACCAGCTGATTGGTGCGGCCAGCCAGGGCCTCGGCGCGAACGGTGCTGAAGGTTCCTTTTTCCTGAATCAGCGCCAGGCGTCCGCGCTTTGAGCGCTTGCCGGGATCGGTGACGGGATCCTTGTAGACATCCTGCCACTGCTCACCAATCTGAATGGCGGAGGCCTTCATGGCAAAGCGCTGGGTGTCCCGATTGATCTTCTGCAACAACTCCGCCCCCATGCCGAAGGCAATGTTGTCGGTACTCTGCCCCTGGGCCTTCATGGCAGTCAAAATGGCGCGAATGCTGTCCGCATTGACCCCGTCGCCCTGGATCACCCGGATACAGTCGGGCAGTACCCGGTAGCCCTTGCCATTGACGGTGTAGCCGAACCTGGCCATCAGGCGTTCGATGGTCTCTGGCACGATCGCCTCCGGTACGCCGGAATCGGGCCGGATTACCAAGGTGCCGCCGCTGTTCTGCACGCGTTCTTTCAGTTCGCGGCCCCAGAGGTTGTCGATGGCGTTCCACAAGTCGTAGGAATCGCTAACCACGGCAACGGTGCGGCCCTCGCCACCAAACTGCCCCAGCATATTGGCGTAGGCGGCGGTTTCGCCGTCCCGGCCCCAGCTGGTGATGGTGCTGTGCTCCGCCGCCGGGATCGAGAAACCGGCCATGTCTGCACCGTAATACCGCCGTGCCGCCATAATGGCCGACAGGTTATCGGTGCCCTGAAAACTCAGCAGGTGGCCCATGCCGCCGAGGGCCGAGCTTTCTTCCGAGCTGGCTCCCCGGGCGCCGAAATCGTGGAGCTTGAAAGGCAAGCCGGCCAGCGAATCGCAGGTGTCCTTCATGAAGCCTTCGATAATGCATCGGCAGGCTCGGGACACTGTGGCCACCGTGGTGGGGTACCAGACCGCCCGCAACAGGGCGGTCTCAACATAACTGGTGAGCCAGGCGCAGTTGGGGTCGGTGTTACGAACCTGAACCAGTACGTTGCCCGTCGGGATCTCTGTACCCTCCGGCGCTGCTTCAATTTCAAGCGGTAAGTAGCCTTGGTAGACATCGCGAATGTACTCCCAGCCAGTACGGTTGAACGGAACGCCGTGGGCGCGGCAAACGGCATCGGCCTCGTCGATGTCCGCGGTGGTGATGGGGCGGCTGAGGTATTCCTTGGTGAACGCCTGTAAGCCGAAGAACACGGTGGACGAATAAACCCCGCCGCGGGACTCGATGTAGCTGGAAATGAACCGGGTGTTCGCCGGGTACTGCTGGTAGTGGGAGGTCTTGTAGGAGTCGGTATTCAGGATCAGGTTACGCATGACGGAAATCCTCCAGTCGGTGGTGATCGGCGCTGGTCTATCCGGCGCCGGGGTCTGTTGATGTTTCGTCGTCAGACCCAGGGGCAGCGATCCGCTGCACGGGCGTTGTGTGTTGCCCGATGACACTATATTGGCTCAGTGCCACTAAATAAGTCAAGGCTTTTTTTTGGCTAGCTTTTTGGCGACTGCCGGGGAGCCGTTCAGGCAGCCCCGATCAGATCCTGGATGATGAAGTAGTGGTCTTCGAACAGGGATTGCGGGTCCAGCTCGGCCAGCGGCACCCAGCGCGCCGTGCGGGCGTCGTCGCCGCCTTTTACCTTGGGCAGTTCGGCCTGGGGGGCCAGCTCAAAGTAAAAGCCGTGGGTGATGGTGCGACCCCGGGCTGAACGGTAAGGGTCGTCGTAGACCCGCTGCTGGCGGATTGAGCCTTTGAGCACCGGCGCGGGCACTTTCAGGCGGGTTTCTTCGCGGAGTTCTCGCAGACAGGCGTCCAGCAGGCGTTCGCCAGGATCGACAAACCCCCCGGGTAAGGCCCACAGACCCTTGCCCGGATTGGCCCGCCGTTCCACCAGCAAGATATGGCCGGACTGCACCACGGCGCCATCGACGGTCACGAAGGTGGGGGCATAGGGCGCGTTGTTCCAGGCCGACTGGTACTTGCGCACGAACGCCAGCTCGTCCCGAACCTGGGCATAACCGGGATTGGATTCGGCAAAGTCCCTCAGCCAGGCGCTAACGCCATCGGGCAGGATGCCGTCCTTGGTGAACTGGGGCAGCAACTCCGTCGGGGCCTCGGTAAAGAAACGCTCCCGCAAGGGGGTGGCACTGAGGTTGGCCACGTTATCGACGGAAATGCTCGACCACTGGGGAAACAGGCTCAGGTAGTAACCGGTGGCGTCTTTCCTGTGGCCGATCAGCGCGGTTTTCATGGGCCGGTGCGGGGTGGTGTAGTGCGCGGTGGCCAGCCCGGCCACGGTGGCCTGCACGTTGCGCACCCAGATCTCGTCATTATAGGGGGAGTCCATCAGCGGCAGGCACAGCAGCCGGCGGTTTTCCTCTTCAGACAGACAGCTGCGGACCATCTGCTCACGCTCCTGGTGGCTCCAGGGGTTTCGGGCATTGCGTGCCTGCCAGGCGGAGCCGATCAGCAGGATCAGCTTGTCGGCCCGCGCAAGTCCGGTCCGGATGACCTGCAGGTGGCCATTGTGTAACGGTTGGAAGCGACCAATAAAGACCGCGAAATCGAAATCTCGTTGCATGCAGCAAACTCCTTGCTGGTTGGGTGGGCCGCCAGTCTGTCCGGCCGCCGGTGTTGCTGGCAGTCGCCAGCGCCCGTATTATTCTTGGCGTAAAGCCACTAAGTTGCAAGGGAAAACGATGGCAAGCCGCGACAAGACCGACGAACAGCGCTTTCTGGACGCATACAACCCGCAGGATTACCTGAGCCCCCTGGTAACGGTGGATGTGGCGATCTTTACCCTGATCGACGGGCGTCTGCACGTGCTGCTGGTACAACGGGCCAACCACCCGGAGCGGGGCCGCTGGGCATTGCCCGGAGGTTTTATCGATGCCGGGCAGGACCACAGCCTCGCCGAAGCGGCGGCAAGGAAGTTGCGGGAGAAAACCGGGGTCACGGCCCCTTACCTGGAGCAGGTTTGTACCGTCGGCGACCACGCCCGCGACCCCCGTGGCTGGTCGGTCACGGTGCTGTACATGGCGTTGATGGCCCACGCCCCTACGGCCGCGTTCGTGGACTCGGTGGCCGATACCCGATGGTGGCCGCTGGCGGACGCCTTGGCGCAGGAGCTGGCGTTTGACCACCAACAGCTACTGGCCGCCGCCCGCCAGCGCCTCAGTGGCAAGACCGCCTACACCGTGCTCCCGGTTCATACCCTGGACCCACCCTTCACCCTGACCCAGTTGCAGCAGGCTTTTGAGGAAGTGCTGGGGGCGCCGCTGGAGAAAAAATCCTTCCGCCGCCGCATCCTCGGCGCGGACATCCTCGATGAGGTTGGCGAAGCCCCGCCGCCCGGCGGTCGCGGCCGCCCAGCCGCGCTGTTCCGAGCGAAAGCGGGGCTGGAGGACCATGCCTTCGTCAGGGTGGTGGGGGAAGGGAAGTAGCCTGAGGAAAGGGGACTCTAAAAGTGCATGGTTGACGCCCAGCGACCGCATGGTGGTTCAACTGAATGTGTTTTAGGCTTGGCTGGTCACGGTCGTCGCAAAATGCTCTTCGGCACCAACTACCCAATGATCATGCCCGCCAAAGCGCTTGAGCATCTGGATGAACTGTCGTTGGACGACGAAGCACGGCGACTGTTCCTGGGCGAAAACGCGTGCCGTGTGCTCAAGTTGTGATTTTCAAAGCTCGAAATTCATCGCCACTTCCGGCGCCTGAATGAAGTGGCCCTGGAAATTGCGAATGCCCCGGTCCCAGAACCAGGCCAAGGCCTTGGCATTTTCAACGCGCGTTGCCACGATCGGCAGGCTGGATCCGAAGATTCCGGAGAGTTGATGCAGGAGGTTTTCCAGGGCTGGGGTCTGTTCGGCACTGGCGCCGTATTTCGGGGCCAGTTTGACGAAATCCACCGAGTGCAGCTCTTTCAGCAAATCAACCGAGGCTGGGCTTGTGTCCACATGTTCGATGATCAGCCCGCACTCCATATCCTGCACTACCTTCAGCAACTGTTTGGCCCTGGTAACGTCTTTAATTACGGTCGGGTTCGAGAGGGCCAGGTAGATCCGGCGGTTACCCTTGATGCGAGCGTTGCGCATGCCGTTGCTGATGAGTGGCACCATCTTCGCCACATCGGCCATCGGGGAGGAGAGCTTGATGGCGACGGAATGGCTGGCCGCGGCTTTGCCCGCCAGCTTTGATAGCTCGTCCACCGCGTGTTCGATCACCCAACGATCCAGGTCATGTAGGGTTCCGTGGCTGCCTTCAGTCAGCTGGGGCAGGAACTGACCTGGCAGGTACACGGCGTCGTCTTCGTCGGTGAGCCGCACCAGAGCCTCGAACAGGGTGTCGCCGGAATCCATGTTTACGATGGGCTGATAGTGTAGCTTGAACGCCCGGGCTTCCAGCAGCTCACTAATACGTCGGTCCAGCTGGCTGTGATCGGACCGTGCCGGTGGCTGATGCAAGACCACGCAGCCGCCATCCGCTTGCATCGCTTTGCCACAGGCCTGTTCAACCTCCAGTAGCGCTTTGTCTTCGTTCACGGCTTTGGTCAGCGGTAGCACCCCCACGCCCAGGGTAACCGGCATCGGGGGCTCGCCCAGTCGCCAGTTTGGGCTGCTCAGTCGCTGGTGAAAGTCCTCCAGAAACGCACTGGCATCCTCATTTACGGGGGCGGTGATCTGGAACAGGAAACTGCCGCCACCCAGTGCACAGCCCGAGTCGCCGGCACCCAGCAGGTTCGCGAAGTGATGTTCCATGCGAGCGGTTAGACCGGCCAGGGCGCGAGCGCCATGCTGTGCTCGCAAGTACTCCTCGCGACAAATGCCGATTTGCACCAGGTAATGGATCTGGTGGTCCGGTTTGGCTTCGATATAGGCCAGCAAGGTGGCCAGTTCGGTCAGGAAATAGTCGTGATTCTGCAGGCTCCGGCTTTCTCTACGCTGGCTGACCAGGTTGATACGGGCCTTGATGAGCTGAGCCTGCGACAGGTGATGCTGTAGTGCCGCCAGGAACTGCGAGTTATCCAGTGGCTTTCGGAAGATCTGATTGCCCGCCATGCTGTGTTGTTCCAGCTGCTCGGACACTGACTGCGAGGCCGATACAAACAGAATGGGGATGGTCATGTAGCGGACGTCCTGTCGAAGTACCCGGGCCAGTTCTACCCCCTGAACGCCGGGCATCTCTTGATCCAGTACTATGGCATCCGGCTGGAACTGCTCGATGCGCTCAAGTATCCGCACCGGCTGAGACAGCCCTTCCACCTCGTAGCCTTGCTCGCACAGCATGGCTTTGTAGTACCCGAGCTGGTCCGTGTCGTCGTCCACCCAGAGTACACGCGGTCTTGCGATGGTGTGCACCAGCAGCTGGTCAATACGCTTTTCCAGCACGTCCAGGTCCAGGGGTTTGGTGAGATAGGCGTCTGCGCCGGCTCGAAGGGCCCGCATGCGCGCCACCATGTCGCTTCTGGCCGACATCATGATCACCGGTGTGTTGGTATCCATTTGGCTCTTCAGGCGTTCCAGCCAGGCAACACCTTCGAGTGCGCCTTCGGGAAAACTGATATCCAGCAGGATCAGCTGGTGGCTGTAGGCGTCCGAGCGCTGGCTGTAGGCCTCGGGGCTGTCGAACGTCTCAGTCAGAAAGCCACGCTGGTCCAGCCAGGCTTTCAGAAACGCCGCCTGGCTCTGGTCGTCTTCGATCAGCGCGATGCGATGGTTGTTGTTGGCGGCCGGTTGCGTTTCTGCCGGATTCGTCACGGCTTGTGGGCTGGCCGGGTTGATGGCCTGATGGACGGCGCGTTCCAGGCCATTGAGTGAGGCTTCGATCTGGTTCCGCTCCGATGGTGTAGCATCGGCCTTGCCCAGCAGTTGCTGCAGCTGATGCTCCAGCACGCGGGCGAAGTGACTGATGTCCGGAGACTGGAAGGTGGCGCCGCTACCGGAGAGCTTGTGGGCACTCTGTTCCATTAATGACAGCGCCTTGGTATCCCAGCTGACGTGCAAGAGTCGATTCCAGCACGCCCGCAGTTCGCCCAAACGGTTGGGTAAACTCCGTACATACTGCTGCTTGAGCTCGTCGTACCGCTGTCCCAAGTCAACTCCTGTCATTGCCGAACCTCTTGTGCTGCGCATGAATGGTGGAAGCGCGATCAGGGGCGACCGGCTGTAAGGTGTTTGCGCCCACCATCTCGGATGTGTGAATTGGGTCACAAGTTACAGGTTTGCCGTAGAGATCACGAGAGCCCGTGAGAAAAAAATCTCGGAACTTGTAGCGGAAAGCGGGGCATCCCGACCCAAAATATCGGCCGACCTGCTAACTTCAAAGGTAGGTTCTCGCCTGGAGGGGTGAGCGGCCAGGATATGGCCCCCTGAACTCTTTGTTGTCGAGGCTTTTTTATTACAGATGAGTAACACGTTAATTGCTTAGGGCACCTGCGGGACATGAGGCATCACGCCGTTCCGGCCCCAGAGGTGGAGTCTGTTCATGCAGCCAAAAGACATCGTGGCGCGGTTCATTGCCGATATCCATGACCAGAAGTTGGACGAGGCAAAGACCTGGCTGGCCGAAGAAGGCTTTGAATACGTGGGGCCGAACATGCGTTTCCTGAGTCGCGATGACATGCTGTCCTACCAGTTCGGCATGGTTGCCATCCAGAAAGACCTGATTCTCCGCCAGCTCAGTGCTGATGGCGAGCACGTGTTTGCGATCCTTGATTACCGGACCAACTTTGAACCCATTGGCGATGTGCGTCTGGCGGTCTGGTTTCGTGTCCGGGACGACAAGATCCAGACGGTAGAAGCCTTCTACAATGCGGCGGTGGTTGAAAACATGCTGGGGGGCATTTTGCCTTCAGCTGGCTGAGATTGCCGAACCCCGCAGCGTATTCGATCAGTCTTGAACTCCGTGGCCCAGACTGTGGCGGCGCCGAGCGGCTGCCGGGGCCGTGGTAGCCGATAGAAGCCGTCGTCGTGATGCAGCCCCTGCGGCGCTTCGCCCGGAAGAATGTTGATGATTTGGCTCTGGGACAGTAGAAAACCTGGCTCAAACAAGCGGTCCATCAGGCCGAGGATGCGAGGGTGGGTTGCGAGCTGGTCGGTCATCCTCTGTCGACAGTACTGCTAAAAGTCCCTAAATCAGCAACGTAGATTGTCCGCCCGACCCGCCTGGCCTTTTCTGGAAGGTGACCAAACCGAACAGGAAGAAGGCCATGCAATGCCATGCGCGTGATAGCAGCGTTAGCAGTTGCACTACACCTTACACATCTTGCAGGCTGAGTAAAAAAGGAATAATTTATACTCATGGATGAGTTTGAATTCGACGAAGCCAAAAGTCAGGCCAATCTGGAAAAACACGGTATTGATTTCGTGGCCGCTCAAGAGCTATGGAAAGATCCGTATCTGCTGGAAATCCGC
>JBFHLR010000001.1:0-73557 GCA_041594735.1 Marinobacter sp. | reverse complement strand
ATGGAACAGGCAACAATCGGCACCATCAAGATGCCACCAGCTTTCAAAAGCTCGAACACGCTTGGTCTCCCTGTTTGTTTACAAGCCGCGCTACTTTAGCATAGCTGGAGAGCGAGGCCACAGCCGGAATGTCACAGTCCGTGACCGCTCAGCACATCTGCCGAGCGGACCCAAAACGGGACCGCAGAACGGCTTTCGTAAACCGCCAGCCCCGAATCAGTAAGTACCACACGCAGTGCACCGGTAAAAGCGGTGTTATAGGGCTCGCTGCCTGCCTCCCGGTAGCGGCCGACCACCTGGTCATGGGGATGACCGAAGCGGTGGCGGTAACCGGCACTGAAGACCACTAAATCTGGCTGCAACTGCGCTACCCAACGCGGCCCGGACGACGTCTTGCTGCCGTGGTGCGGAGCCAGCACAATGCGTGCGCCACTCTGCAGTGGGTCAAGCCCGTTCGCAAAGTCGTGCTCATCCAGATAGGCATGCTCAACGCCGCGACTGATGTCGCCCGGCAGTATCACCTCCGTACCCTCGTAGCGCACCGTCAGGACGCAAGACGCGTCGTTCCCGGAGATAGCCTTACCGTCCGACGGACGATATTGCCAGAGGCGAACTTCCAACTGACCAATCAGGAATACCCGCCCCGATTCGCAGGGCAATACCGGTGGCGGGCCGCCGTCACGCCACTGTTCGGACACCCGCTCGGGCTCGCCACTCACCACCTGTTCAATTCTTAACGCCGAGAACAGCGCCGGAAGGCCCCCGGCGTGATCACTGTCGCCATGACTGATCACCAAATGATTCAACTGGGTAACACCCAATCGCTGGAGATTCGGCAGTATCACACCGGTTACCGCAGAATAGCCTGACGGTGACTCGGGTCCGGTATCGTAGAGCAAGACGGAGCGCTCATGACGGAGCATGACCGATGTGCCCTGCCCGACATCCCAAAACCAGATTTCCGGTTGGCTGACGTAGTCGTTGGTGAGGGGGGCTCGTGATTCCAGCGCATCACCCATGGCCAACCAGAGCAGTAGCACCGCAGCCGCTACCAGTCGAACACGCAGATCCGGCAGCACGAGGCACGTCAACACGGCCAAGGCCACCAACGCCGCCAACACAACGCCACCGCCCAAATCATCGACCGGCAGGGCCGACAGTTTGAGCAACCAGTGCCAGAGCAGGCCCAACGCCAGGTCGAACAGCTCAGTGACCCACCCACTCAAACCCGGCGCCATTGCGATGACACAGCCGCCCACCAGCAACAGCGGCATCACCACAAGGGACAACCAGGGAATAGCGATCAGATTGGCCAAGCCGCTGACCGGCGACGTCGCCTGTCCCGACCACGCCAGCACCGGCCACAACCCGGCAAACACCGCAAGCTGGGCAATCACCAAAGAGCCAAGCCAGGAAGCCGGTCGCAGGCGCCGGGCGAAGACCAGAATCAGGATGGCCACCGCCAGGAAGGACAACCAGAAGCCCTGGTCCATCGGCGAAAATGGATCGAACACCAGCACCAACGTCAGGGCCAGCAGCCATCCAGACCAGGCACTGACCTGACGCGCCCGGAGTACCAACCAACTGGCCACCGCCACCATGGCCAACGCTCGTCGGGTCGGCACGGTAAAACCGGCCAAAAGCGCAAACACCAGGCTGACCAGCAACACCACACCCACCAGAACCAGCCTCTGCCGGTGCGGGGACAACCAGTGCCGGGGCAGCCGGCCCAGAACCCACCGCACCGCCAAGCCGATGAATGCTGCGATCAATCCCAGGTGCAGCCCTGAAATCGCGACCAGGTGAATGGTGCCGGTCTCCTTGAAGACCTGCCAGTGCTGCGGCGTTAACCAGCCTCGGTGACCGATTAACAGGGCTTCAGCCAACGGATGATAATCGGCTGTCTTGAGCCGCTCATGGAGACGCGACGCGACCGTATTGCGAATACGGTGATAGTGGCACCCTGGGGTGCAGGGCGAGTCGGCCGCCGCGGCGATTTGGCGCACCGTGCCGGTGGCCCGATAATTGTGCCGAAACAACCAGGATTCGTAACGGAACCCCACCGGATTCACCGAGCCATGGGGGCGCTTGAGCACAACCCGTGCCTGCATCCGATGAGGTGGCGCCAGCGTGGCGTCATCACCATACCAGGCCAGGCGCAATTTCCGCGGCAACCTGGATGAGTCCGCACCGCTACGATCCAGTGACAACCAGCTCTCAACACAGAGACTGAAGCGGACACTGCCATAGGCCCCCGGCGAAGGAATGTCGCAAAGATGGCCTTCAACCAGGAGTGGCTGCCCCTCCAGCGGCACTGGCAGCGACTGCCCAAGGCGGTCCCCGGCTGCCAGGGCCGCCCAGGCAAGCCCCCCGACCAACGCCGCCGCGACCAACAAGGCCTTACGCAGTGTTTGCAAGGCTGCCATTCGAGATGCGGCCAACAGCGCAACAATCCCGGCCCCCAACCACATCAAAGGTGGAATGAAGTTGAGGCAATACAGTAATATAACGCCGCATGAAAAAGCGGTAATCCTTGCCCGCATGTGTGAATCTCCGGACATTCCGTGTCCGACGCTTGGTGCCCCCTCAGGTTTTCACGAATCTGACGGGACACTAGAGTTGAAGAGTTCTGCTCCTATACTTGAGTGGATCCCAATATCCGTAAATGGAACAGGCAGAACTTCCGATGCCGAAGCAGTTCATGAAACGATACTTGCCCACGCCGGACAGAGTGCGCTCGATCCAGGCGTTGCACTTTCTGGGCGATATCCTTCACGAACCCAACCTGTGGCACATCAATCGCCACTGTGTCGCGCGCGCCATCCTGATCGGCATCTTTTTCTGCTTTATTCCAATGCCGTTCCAAATGGTTGCCGCGGCGTTCTGCGCCATTTGGTTCAACGCCAACCTGCCGCTGTCGGTGGTGCTGGTCTGGATCAGTAACCCCCTGACCATGCCACCGCTGTTCTATTTCAACTACAAGGTGGGCGCTTGGCTACTGGATCGGCCAGTGATGCACTTTCAGTTCGAGCTGTCCTGGGGCTGGATCAGCGAAAGCCTGGTGGAAATCGGCATTCCGCTGTATTTCGGCTCCCTGATCGTGGCGACCCTGGCCAGCTGCCTGTGCTATTTGTTCATTCAATACCTGTGGCGGCGAAGAGTCCGCGCCCACTGGCGTGAACGACAGCTGAGGCGCAGCCGGCGCGAGGAGTGATCGCTCCCCCTCAGCCTGCGGAAGCCACCGTCTCCAGTCGCCCCTGTTCCAGTCGCAACACCCGCCCGAGGCTATTCGCCATTTTCAGATCGTGGGTCACCATGACAAACGCAATCCCCAGCTGATCCCGCAGCGACTCAATCAGTTGCCGCACACTGTCACCGGTGTGCTCATCCAGGTTGCCGGTTGGTTCATCCATCAGCACACATTCCGGTTCATTGACCAGGGCCCGGGCAATCGCCACCCGCTGCCGCTCGCCCCCGGAAAGCTCGCCAGGCTTGTGTTCCAACCGCTTCCCAAGACCGACCCGAACCAGCAATTCCCTGGCCTTGTCCGCTGCGGGCCTGGCCGACATACCCCCGAGCGCACAGGGCATCATCACATTCTCAAGGGCACTGAATTCCGGCAACAGGTGATGGAACTGGTAAACGAACCCCAGATGCCGGTTGCGGAAACGCGCCCGACCGGCTTCGCTCATACGGTGGATGTCCCGACCACAAATCTCGATGTGGCCGGAGGAGGGACGATCCAGCCCTCCCAGCAGGTTCAGCAGCGTCGTTTTACCCGCACCACTACTCCCAACGATGGCGACCGTCTCTCCGGGCGACACCGTCAGCGAAATGTCGGAAAAGATCGTCAGCTCGCTCGGCCCTTCCTTGTAGGTACGGGTCACCCCGGTACAACAGATGACCGGCACGCCTGGCACCACTTCCTGTGCATGACTATTCATATCGCAGGGCCTCCGCAGGATCGACCCGGGACGCACGCCAGGCCGGATAGATGGTCGCCAGCAGGCTCATCACCAAGCCAGCACCGCTAATGATGCCAACGTCGACCCACTGTAACTGGGACGGCAAATAACTGATGAAATACACATCGGCGTTGAGGAACTGATGACCCATGAGGCTTTCAATCCAGCTGATAAAATCACTGATGTTGTAGGCGCCCGCCACCCCCAGCAACGTACCAACTACGGTACCGACCATGCCGATGACCGCCCCCTGCACAATAAAGATCCGCATGATGCGCCCAGGCGTCGCGCCCATGGTACGAAGGATCGCGATATCGGACGTTTTATCGGTAACCACCATGACCAGCGTGGATACGATGTTGAACGCAGCAACCGCCACGATGAACATCAGCAATAGGCCAATCATGGTTTTTTCCATACGGATCGCCTGGAATAGGTTGCCGTGGGTGCGGGTCCAATCGGATACGAAATAACGCCCCCCCAGAGCCATGGCAGCCTCCTCCGCCACGCGAGGCGCCTGGAACAGATCGTCCACAAGCAGGCGCACACCATGAGCCAGGCCATTGGTACGCATCAATTTGGCGGCGTCATCCATGTGGATCAGGGTGTAGTTGCCGTCCAGCTCGGCGCCAACACTGAACACGCCCTTGACGGTGAAGCGTTTGAGGCGGGGCAAAACACCGGCTGGCGTAACCGAGGCTTCCGGTAACACGACCGTCACCTTATCCCCCACCTGCAACCTCAAACTGGCCGCCATCAGCCGGCCGATGATGATGCCGAATTCGCCGCTTCGAAGGTCGTCAAGGGCCCCTTCCACCATGTGGTTTTCAATGATGGACACCTGACGCTCTTCCTCCGGCAAGATGCCATTGAGCAGCACGCCCCGGACATTGCCCCCGCCGGTAATCATGCCTTGCCCCTGGATAAAGGGAGCCACTGCCTGAACTTCCGGATGCCTACTCACAGCGGCATCCACCGCCTGCCAGTTGCTCAGAACGTCCTCGCCCCGGATAACAGCGTGGGGAACCATGCCCAGAATCCGCTGCTTCAATTCGCGATCGAAGCCGTTCATCACGGACAGGACGATAATCAGAACCGCCACCCCCAGCATCAACCCAATCATCGAGGTCATGGAAATAAAGGAGATGAAGTGATTTCGACGTTTGGCCGCGGTGTACCGCAACCCGATATAAAGTGACAGTGGTCTGAACATGTGGCGGAGCCTGTTTACACCTTGATTGGGTTTAGCCCGCTGTCGGCTCACAGTCCGGGCGGAAGCTGCTAAACTTGTGTAACATAACAAAAAACGTGGAGCGATCATGGCTGAAGCCCCGTCCAACGGGTCACTACCTGACCGACGAGACTATTTCCGCATTCAAGACCGAATCGGTCTGGAGATTCGGAAGTTGGAGCCTGGACATTCCGGCCTCAACGACCCGTTCAATGAAGGGCACCTGAACGGCCTCAGGGACGAACTGCGACGACTGGACCAGGACATTCGGCTTCACCTGGCAAGTCTTGCCGAACGGGATCGATTGCTGACTACCCTGATCAAATCCCTGAATGGGAAGCTCGATACGCTGGCGCGCATTATGGCCTTTGAACAAAATCCGTTGCAACAGGAGCAATGGCAAGATGTTACTCTTAGCGAGGGCGGCATTGCCTTTACCACCGCCTGCGACGCCTACCAGGCCGGCGATCGGTTGGCGGTCAGAATGACCCTGCCACCTGAACTGTTCAGACCGCAAGCCGTGGCCGATGTGATCGATGCCATACCCGACCGCCATGGCGGCAGCCACGTCCGCACGCAATTCACCTCCATTCACGACAGTGACCGGCAACAGATTGCCCGGCATGTGATGAAATGGCAGGTGCGGCAGCGCAAGAAAAACTAAAATCGCCCGAAAGCGAACAACACAAAAAAACTGCAGGAGTATCGCCCCCATGAGCAAACAGCTAACTTCCGGATTGATTGGCCTGGCCTGCGCTCTGGCGCTGAGTACCCCCCTGGCCACCCCTGCGGTTGCCGAGGAAGTCCGGGTTCCGATCATGTCGCAGGCTGAACGCGGCAATAACAACCTGCCCCGGACTGGCCAGAGTCAAACCGCTGTTCGAAACAGTTTCGGCAACCCGCAGCAGATTTCCGGACCGGTTGGCGAGCCGCCTATTACCCAATGGCACTATCCGGAATTCACGGTTTACTTCGAATACGATCACGTTATTCATTCGGTGATGAAGCCCAAACGGTGAGTCGTTACAAATCCGCCGCGAGCGTAACAAAAAACGGCTTCGGAACTCCTGACGAGCGGCTCTGGAGTCGTTAGAATGTGAGCCCTCCAATACTGCTTAATGAAGGTGGTTGCGATTTGAGCCCAACATCTTTAATGCCTGCTGAATGGGCGCCACAACAGGCGGTTATGCTCACCTGGCCTCATGCCGGTACCGACTGGTGCGACATCCTGGACGAAGTGGAGCCGGTGTTTTTTGACATCGCCAGAAGCGTGCTGGGATTTCAGGACCTGCTCGTCAGTTGCGAAGACACTGACCAACTGGCTCGGGTCGAATCCAGGTTGCAACAGGTTATCCGGGCAGAGCAACTGCCCGGACGGCTCACGACCATTCAGGCACCGGCTGACGATACCTGGGCCCGAGATCACGGCCCGATCGCCGTCAAAGGAGCCCACGGCCTGGAATTGCTGGATTTCAGCTTCAACGCCTGGGGCGGAAAATTCCCCCACGCCAAAGACGACCAGCTCAACCAGCGCCTCGCCGACGCCGGCGGATTCGGCGCGCTCCCCCTGCGCGCAGTTAACCTGGTACTGGAAGGCGGCTCCATCGAGTCCAATGGCGAAGGCACCATCCTGACCACCAGTGAATGCCTCCTCACCCCCACCCGCAACCCCAGCCTGGACCGGGCCGAGATCGAATCCGCCCTCGGCGAACACCTGGGAGCGGAGCGGGTGCTGTGGCTCAATCACGGCTATCTGGCAGGCGATGACACCGACAGCCACATCGACACCCTGGCCCGCTTTTACGCACCCGATGGCATCTGCTACGTTCGCTGCCAGGATCCAGCGGATGAGCATTACCCGGCCCTCAACGCCATGGAGCAAGAGCTGGCACAGTTCCAGCAAAACAATGGCCAGCCTTTCCGGCTCACGCCATTGCCGTGGCCTGAAGCCATCCACGATGACGAAGGCGAGCGGTTGCCGGCCACTTACGCCAATTTCCTGATTATCAATGGGGCTGTCCTGCTGCCTGTCTACGGCGTGCCAGAGGATGGCAAGGCCATCGAGACATTGGCCGGCCTGTTCCCTGAACGGGAAATCATTCCAATCAACTGCCGCGCCCTGATCAAGCAACACGGCAGCCTGCACTGCGTCACCATGCAAATTCCCTCGGAGTAACACGATCTTGACCACTGCTTCTTCGCCATTGCGGGTGGCCGCCGTGCAGCAGGCCTGCAGCGCCGACAAACAGCAAAGCCTGGCCACCAGTGAACGGCTGGTACGGCAGGCCGCAAATGCAGGCGCCCAATTGGTCGTGCTACAGGAACTACACGCCACGCTGTATTTCTGCCAAACCGAGGACACCGCCATCTTCGAACTGGCCGAGCCCATTCCAGGCCCCACCAGCAATCGACTGGCGGCCTTGGCCAAGGAGCTGGGCATTGTGTTGGTCGGCTCGATTTTCGAGCGCCGGATGAACGGCGTTTACCACAACACGGCGGTAGTGTTCGATTCGGACGGCAGCCTTACCGGCCTGTATCGCAAGATGCACATTCCCGACGATCCCGGCTTCTACGAGAAGTTCTACTTCACCCCCGGCGACGCCACCCGTAACGATGGTACCAGCGGCTTCACCCCGATCCAGACGTCGGTTGGCAGGCTCGGCGTACTGGTCTGCTGGGATCAGTGGTATCCGGAAGCGGCCCGACTCATGGCACTGGCAGGGGCCGAACTGCTGATCTACCCCACAGCCATCGGTTGGGACATGACCGATCACGAGGACGAACGAGCCCGCCAGCTGGACGCCTGGGTTACCGTCCAGCGCGGACACGCGGTCGCCAACAACCTTCCCGTGATCGCACCAAATCGGGTCGGTACCGAGCCCGATCCCAGCGGACAGGGCGAGGGCATCCGTTTCTGGGGCAACAGCTTCGTCTGCGGCCCTCAGGGCGAGTTCCTCGCTCGCGCCAACGAGCAGGAAGAAACGGTGCTCACCGCTGACATCGACACCCAACGCAGCGAAGCCGTACGTCGAATCTGGCCTTATCTGCGGGATCGCCGCATCGATGCCTACGACGACATTCTCAAGCGGGTACGGGACTGACCAGGCAATGAAGAAACTGATTGACGGCGTCGTCGACCAGCTCAACACTATCCTGCTCGGCAAGGAACAACAGGTGCGACTGGCCCTCTGCGGCCTGCTGGCCCGCGGCCACCTGCTGATCGAGGATATCCCCGGCATGGGCAAAACCACCTTGTCCCACGCGTTGGCCAAGGTCATGGGGCTGAGCTATCAACGTATCCAGTTCACCAACGACCTGCTGCCGGCGGATGTTCTTGGATTCTCGATGTATGACAAGCAAGCCGGTGCCCTGGTGTTTCATCAGGGTCCCATCTTTGCCCAGGTGGTACTGGCCGACGAAATCAACCGGGCCTCCCCCCGCACCCAAAGCGCGCTGCTGGAGGCCATGGAGGAACGTCAGGTGTCGATCGAGGGCGAGACCCGGCCGCTACCGCTGCCCTTTTTCGTCATTGCCACCCAGAATCCCGTGGAACAGGGCGGCACCTTCCCCTTGCCCGAGTCGCAACTCGACCGTTTCCTGATGCGTCTTCAACTGGGTTACCCCGACCCCCGGGCCGAGCGGGAACTGCTGGAGGGTGAAGACCGCCGTGCCTTGACCGATCAGATGCAGCCGCAGTTATCCGAACAGACCCTGGCAACGCTCCAGGATGGCGTTGATCGGGTCAGCACCAGCCCACCGCTACTGGATTATGTTCAGCGCTTGCTGGAGCAGAGCCGGCGCATGCCAGGCTTGCTCTATGGCCTGTCGCCTCGTGCCGGGCTGGGCCTGGTGAGGGCGGCCAAGGCCTGGGCATTGATGGATGGGCGCCATCACGTGCTCCCGGACGATATTCAGGCGGTCTTTCCAGCCGTGGCCGGGCATCGCCTGGAACAAGGTGAGTCCAGTAAAAGTACGGATCGCGTTCGGCAGCTGCTCAGTTCAGTATCGGTCATAGAGTAGAGAAAGCAGATAATCCGGTCTGAATAGCCAGGATTTATCATCGGCATTGATCAAATCAAATGAGAAGCCGCGCTGGTCGTGATAGGCTTCACCACCTCCAGATAGAAATACCGTGTTTCGGGCGACGCCCAGGCGCCGCCCCCAGGTTACAGACACCGACTTGAATCGAGAGAAGTGCAATGAGTGAAAGCAAGCATTCCCGACTGATCATCCTGGGCTCAGGCCCCGCCGGCTACACCGCTGCGGTCTATGCCGCCCGCGCCAACCTGAACCCGACCCTGATTACTGGCATTGAGGTGGGCGGTCAGCTCACCACCACCACCGATGTCGACAACTGGCCGGGCGATAACGACGGCGTTCAGGGACCGGAACTGATGCAGCGCATGCTCAAGCATGCCGAGCGCTTTGAAACCAACATCGTTTACGACTTCATCAACGAAGCCGATGTTCAAAGCCGCCCGTTCCGTCTCAAGGGCGATCACGGCGAATACACCTGCGACGCCCTGATCATCGCCACCGGCGCCTCCGCCATGTACCTCGGCCTCGATTCGGAAGAAGCGTTCAAGGGCAAGGGCGTGTCCGCCTGTGCCACCTGCGACGGTTTCTTTTACCGCAAGCAAAAGGTTGCGGTGATCGGCGGCGGCAATACCGCGGTCGAAGAGGCGCTGTACCTGTCCAACATTGCCGAGGAAGTCACCCTGGTCCATCGCCGTGACAAGCTTCGGGCCGAGAAGATCCTTCAGGACAAGCTGTTCGAGAAGGCAGAGAAAGGCAACATTCGCATCGTCTGGGATCACACCCTGGACGAGGTCCTCGGTGACGAGACGGGCGTGACCGGCATGCGGATCAGGAGCACCAAGGACGACACCAAGCAAGATATCGATTTGGCTGGCGTGTTCATCGCCATCGGTCACAAGCCGAACACCGGCCTGTTCGAAGGTCAACTTGAGATGGAAAACGGCTACCTTCAGATCCGTTCCGGCCTCAACGGTATGGCTACGGAAACCAGTGTCACCGGCGTGTTCGCGGCAGGCGATGTCGCTGACCACGTCTACCGTCAGGCAGTCACCTCCGCAGGCTTCGGTTGCATGGCGGCACTGGACGCCGAACGTTTTCTGGATCAACAGGACTGACCACAGCTACACTGGTCTCTAGGGGCTGAAGGCTTCAGCCCCTTTCATTCACCAGCCCGAAGAAGCGGATGGCAACGCTACCCTGGATCGACCCCGACCGTCTCTGGTTCCCACCGGCTGAACAGGCGCTCGAAGACCCCGATGGTTTACTGGCGCTGGGCGGAGATTTGTCACCCGATCGCCTGGTACTGGCCTACCGCCAAGGCATCTTCCCCTGGTACAGCGACGACCAGCCCATTCTGTGGTGGTCCCCCAACCCCCGCTGCGTGCTGTTCCCCGATGAGATTCACGTGTCTCGCAGCTTGCGGCGCACCCTCAACCAACAGCGCTTTCGAATTACCGCCGACCAGGCCTTCCCCGAGATTATCCGTGTGTGCGCCGAGAGCCGCCAGGAAGGCACCTGGATCACGGAGGAAATGGTTGAGGCCTACTCCCGACTCCACCAGAAAGGCATCGTACATTCCATTGAGGCCTGGAACCGGAATGATCAGCTCGTGGGCGGCATGTATGGCCTTGCCCTGGGGCGATGCTTCTTTGGTGAATCGATGTTCTCCCTGGAAACCAATGCCTCCAAGGCGCTGATGGTGCATCTGGCGGGTCAGCTCGGCGCCTGGGGCTACACTGTCATTGACTGTCAGGTTGAAAGCGGCCACTTACTGCGGATGGGCGCACGATGCATTCCACGAGCCGAGTTTTTATCTATACTGGAAGCAAGTGTGGACAGACCACCAATCCAGCAGGACTGGAACTTCCAATGGCGCTGGACCGGGCCGGAGGTTTGAATGACCAACCTGAAAACCCTGGCGTTCTTTGCTACGCCGCCTCACGACTGCAGCTACCTGCCAGATCGCGAAGCCACCACCATGTTTGTGGATCCCCGCGCCGACATTAACAAACGACTCTACAGCCAGTTGACCACCCTGGGTTTTCGGCGCAGCGGCTCCCATTATTACCGCCCCCACTGCGAATCCTGCACCGCCTGCGTCCCGGTCAGGCTGAACGCCAACCTGTTCAGGCTGGACCGCGGACAGCGCCGGGTACTTGGCCGCAACGCAGATCTTACCTGCGAACTGGTTCCAGCCGGCTTTGCCGAAGAGTACTACCGACTCTACGAACTCTATATTCAGCAGCGGCACGCCGATGGCGATATGTACCCTCCGTCTAAGGAGCAGTTCACCTCGTTCCTTGTGGAAGGCGCTACCGATACCCATTTTCTCGAAATGCGCATACAGGGCCGTCTCGTTGGTCTCGCCGTCGTTGATGCCCTGGAAGATGGGCTATCGGCCATATACACTGTGTTTGATCCCGGCGAGGAGAGGCGCAGCCTGGGCACCTTTGCCATACTCTGGCAGATTGAGGAGGTCCGCCGCCGCGGTGGCAGTTATCTCTATCTGGGTTACTGGATCAAGGCCTGCCGCAAGATGAATTACAAAACCCGATTCCGCCCCATCGAGGGGCTGATCGAAGGGCATTGGCAAGAACTCAACCCCACCTAAGCCCTGTATCCCCCGGGGAAACACCCATTCCGACATCAGGCCTTTTGCCAAACGGCTATAATTCAGGCAGAATTGCGCAATTTAAAATTTCGCAAAGTCCACCAAACGAGGTTTTTACTGAATGGCGAAGACAGATGTCATTGAAATGGAAGGCGTGATTATCGATACGCTGCCCAACACCATGTTCCGAGTAGAGCTCAGCAACGGTCACGTTGTCACTGCTCACATCTCAGGAAAGATGCGCAAAAACTACATCCGCATCCTGACAGGCGACAAGGTCAAAGTTGAGCTGACCCCTTACGACCTGAGCAAGGGCCGCATCGTTTACCGCGCCCGTTAATGCGCTGACATCTGAAAAAGCCCCGAAGCTCGGGGCTTTTTAGTAGGCTAAACGCTCAGGATCGGCTATTCCCGATCCTGAGCGGTACACTCCTGGCCACCGGGATTGGTGTAACAACGCACCTTACGCAGGATGGTCATCATATCCTCATTATAGGCAGCCGCCGCCAGCACCGCGTCTTCACCGGAAGACTCCTTCAGCTCCACACGTACCCCACGCAGCATTTCCTGATAGCCGAGTACCGCTTCCGGTGAAATCTCCACCCAGCGCTCTTCCGGCACCCGTCCCTCGAATTCCCGGACGATGCGCATGGCCTCAGAGTAGAGCCGTGACACGATCCGGCGTGATTTGCGGACAAACCGCTCATCAAACTCACCGGTTCGCGCCACCAACTGAGTTGTTACCTGGCCAACCGGATAACGAACGATACCTCCCGTGTCGCCCATGCCGCGAAACATTTCCAATACCTCGTAAGCTGCGACTGGCGCATAGCTGATGTCCACCTCGCCATTATTGAACATCTGGGAGAAATTGGAGGTGTTAGCTGGCACCGCAATGCCACCAAGATGGTTGATCATGAAGTTGGCATCATGATGGCCCTCAAAGACGCTCACCCGTTTGCCCCGCATCTCGTCGACGTGGTCGAGGGCCCGGTCATTAACGAACAGGTACGCCGCTCCCATGGGAACCACGCCCAAAATCTGATGCGACTCGTTTTCGAGGTGCTCAGCCACTCTCGGACTCGCAAGAATATGCATCAGAACTTTCAGATCTTCATAGCGGGGAATCGCACCAATGGCGCTGATGGACGAGGTAAAGTCATTGAAATTGCGGACCCCGATATCGGTCACCGCAATCAGGTCACAGTTCCCTTCATTAAACTCAGCGATCACCGCCTCTTCATCGGTGAACGGTCGCATGCTGAGCTGGACGCCTTCGCTGGCAATCTCACGCCGATAAGTTTCCAGGGTCTTATAGACGAAGCCACTGGCTCCACCGACATCGAACACACAAAATTGCTTGCGCTCCAGAGCGCTGGCGGTGTGCGTGGCGAAAGTCAAGGCAATGCCGAGCAGAACTGCGAGGGAGAACTTCATTCGACTCATCTCCTTATCATTATTGTTGGAGGACGTTCGGAATGCACTTAGACGCGGGATTAACCGGCAAAGTGCGACTGGTGCAGGGAATCCTACGATATATTAATGAACGATCTCATATAAACAACAGAAAGGAATTGACAGCAGCAACGCAAAATCTTCGCCTGTCGGCCCAACCTGCTGCAAAAAAAAACACACCAACAATGCGGTGTGGTTTTTACTGGGAGTTCCGGGGCAGGCCCTACCCCGGAAACGAGCACTATACAGCTTCTGCGGGTTCGTTCTCGTATTCGAACACCAGATCATCGTCATCCAGGTGGATGTTGACCTCACCACCGCGATCCGACAAGGCGCCAAACAGGATCTGCTCCGCCAGGGGGCGCTTGATCTTGTCCTGAATCAGCCTCGCCATCGGACGTGCGCCCATGGTTACGTCATAGCCTTTGTCCGCCAGCCACTGCTTGGCCGCGTCATCGACGTGAAGCACAACATGCTTCTCATCCAGCTGGGCCTGCAGCTCGGTGAGGAATTTGTCGACCACATGGGTGATGGTTGCCTTATCCAGATCTCCAAACTGGATGATGCTGTCGAGGCGGTTACGAAACTCCGGCGTGAAGGTCTTACTGATGATCTCCATGCCATCCGTGCTGTGGTCCTGCTCACTGAAACCGATGGAGCGACGAGCCATGCTCTCGGCACCGGCGTTGGTGGTCATCACCAGGATGACATGACGGAAGTCGGCCTTACGGCCGTTGTTGTCGGTCAGCGTTCCATGATCCATGACCTGGAGCAACAAGTTGAACACTTCCGGGTGCGCTTTCTCGATCTCATCCAGCAGCAGTACGCAGTGCGGATGCTTGTTGACGGCCTCGGTCAGCAAGCCGCCCTGGTCGTAGCCCACATAGCCCGGAGGCGCACCAATCAGGCGGGAAACCGTGTGCCGCTCCATGTATTCAGACATATCGAAACGGACCAGCTCAATGCCCAATACCTTGGCCAACTGTCGGGTCACCTCGGTCTTACCCACCCCGGTGGGTCCGGCAAACAGAAACGCCCCTTCCGGTTTTTCCGGCGCTTTCAAGCCGGCTCGGGCCAGCTTGATGGCGGTGGACAGGGACTCGATGGCGGTGTCTTGTCCGAACACCACCATTTTCAGGTCCCTTTCGAGATTACGCAGCAGATCTTTATCACTGGTGGAGACATTCTTCGGCGGTATGCGGGCGATGGTCGCGACCACGTCCTCAATAGCCGACACGCCAATCACTTTCTTGCGCTTGCCGACCGGCTGCAGCCGCTGACGTGCTCCAGCCTCATCTATGACGTCGATTGCTTTGTCCGGCAAATGGCGATCACTGATGTAGCGATCCGCCAATTCGGCTGCCACCCTGAGTGCCTCATCGGTGTACTTGAGCTCATGGTGCTTCTCAAAGTGGGGCTTCAAGCCCTTGAGAATCTGATAGGTATCCTCAACGCTCGGCTCATTGACGTCGATTTTCTGGAAGCGACGCGCCAGGGCGCTGTCCTTCTCGAAAATGCCCCGAAACTCCGAAAAAGTCGTCGAACCAATACAGCGGATCTGCCCGGAACTGAGCATGGGCTTCAACAGGTTGGAGGCATCCATCACCCCACCAGAGGCCGAGCCAGCGCCAATAATGGTGTGAATTTCGTCAATGAAGAGAATGGCGTGAGTTTCTTTTTTCAGCTCCGCCAGCAGCCCTTTGAGGCGCTTCTCGAAATCGCCCCGATACTTGGTACCTGCCAGCAGGGCCCCGAGATCGAGAGAGTAAACCACTGCGTCACTAATGATCTCCGGCACCTGACTGTCCACGATGCGGCGAGCCAGACCTTCGGCAATGGCTGTTTTTCCAACACCAGCCTCACCCACCAGTAGCGGGTTGTTCTTACGTCGACGCACCAGAATCTGGACCACCCGCTCAACCTCATGCTCCCGACCGATCAGCGGATCGATCCGACCCTGGCGGGCCTGCTCGTTCAGGTTGGTCGCATAACTTTCCAGCGGCTTGTTTGAGGTACCGTCTTCGGCCCCTTCCTCATGGGATGCCTGGTCAGCACCGCCTTCCTGGTCGTCGGCACCCTGGACGCGGGAGATTCCGTGGGAGACGAAATTCACCACATCGATCCGGGCAATGTTCTGCTTCTTCAGCACATAAACGGCCTGGCTTTCCTGCTCACTGAAAATCGCGACCAGGACATTAGCGCCGGTGACTTCCTTTTTGCCCGACGACTGAACATGAAACACCGCCCGCTGCAGCACGCGCTGGAACCCGAGGGTCGGCTGCGTTTCGCGGTCACTATCACTACTGGGGATCAGCGGTGTCGTGGAATCTACAAATTCAACCAGCTCTTCCTGTAACTGTTGCAGGTCAGCTCCACAGGCCTTCAGCACACTAACGGCTGAATCATTATCCAGCAATGCCAGCAGCAGGTGCTCCACCGTCATGAATTCATGACGTTTGTCGCGGGCATTTTTAAAGGCCGTATTCAGCGTATTTTCAAGATCTTTGCTCAGCATGGGCCACCCCAAGGTCTATCAGTCCGCACGTTCAATCTCGCACAGCAGCGGATGCTCGCATTCCGAGGAATACTGGTTCACCTGTGCAGCTTTTGTTTCCGCGATGTCACGGGTAAATACCCCGCATACGGCTTTTCCCTGCGTATGGACGAGCAGCATCACCTGGGTCGCCTTTTCTTCATTCATTCCAAAGAACTTCATCAATACATCCACCACGAAGTCCATGGGGGTGTAATCATCGTTTAACAACACCACCCGAAAGCGCGCCGGGCGCTTGAGGGCCGGTTTTTCCGGGGCGAGACTGAGATCTTCATGACGCCCAGGCTCTTCTTCGCTCCCTTGATTTAATACTAGTAGAGAATTTTGGATAGTCCGCATGATTCGGTACCGGAAATCGATGCCATTTTTCAGAAAGTGGATTCATCTCACCCTGTTTTCAAGGGCTTCCCCCAAAGACAGCGTGAGCTGGTTATCAATAACACCATAATAACGTCTCGGTGCGCCTTCCAACCAGCTATTCCAGTGACCAATGCTATTGACTATGACCGAATATTGGTCGAGAGTATCCCTTGCTATGTTAATTCATGTTACCTAGCGTAATTTCTGTAACATGAATGCCGAAGATGTATCTTGGCCTGCTACCGGAGGGAAGCCGAGAGCGGCTTGGTTGAGGCCTGATCACGGCCTTTATACCAATAATAATGCTGATAATGACGGAACAGGGGAGTTCAAAATGCCTAAAGGCAAAGTGAAGTGGTTCAATAACGCCAAGGGCTACGGCTTCATTATCGAAGATGGCTGCAGCGACGATCTGTTTGCTCATTTTTCATCGGTGCAAATGGAGGGGTACAAAACCCTCAAAGCTGGCCAGGCGGTTACCTTTGATAAAAAGCCTAGCGACAAAGGCATCCACGCAGTCAATATTGTTCCGGTGGAGCAGCCAGCGAAGCGGGAACTCAGTGGTGAGGCCAAACAGGCTGTCGACGAGTCCAATGTGACACGCCACCCTCGAGCGGTGAACGCCTGAAACATAAGTTCAGGCGACAATTCAGGTCTTCCAACACGGTTTTCGGATAACCAGTTCCGAAGGTCGAGGGGGGCGCTTTATGCGCCCTGCCCGACTTCCCAACGGATTCGCTCCTCTCATTTTTCACGAGCGAACCGTCTCGTTCGTCTATTCATCCATCATATTAGCGATAACCGCCTCGCCGAATTCAGAGCACTTGAGTAGAGTTGCGTCTGGCATCAGGCGCTCGAAATCGTAAGTGACGGTCTTCGCGGCAATAGCCCCTTCCATACCGGTGATAATGAGGTCGGCCGCCTCCGTCCAGCCCAAGTGGCGCAGCATCATCTCAGCCGATAGGATCAAAGAACCCGGATTGACTTTATCCTGCCCGGCATATTTTGGAGCCGTGCCATGAGTCGCTTCAAAGTTAGCAATGGAGCCGCCGATGTTGGCACCCGGCGCAATGCCAATACCCCCAACTTCCGCAGCCAATGCGTCGGAAATGTAGTCGCCATTGAGGTTAAGGGTCGCAATCACGCTGTACTCGTCGGGTCGCATCAGAATTTGCTGAAGAAAGGCGTCGGCAATCACATCCTTGATCAAGATAGTCGCGCCGGTGTTTGGGTTTTTCATCACATGCCAAGGCCCGCCGTCCAACGGCTGAGCACCAAACCGTTCCACCGCCAGCTCATAGCCCCAGTTCTTGAAGGCGCCTTCGGTATACTTCATGATGTTGCCTTTGTGGACCAGGGTCACCGATGGTCGGTTGGTGTCGATGGCATACTGGATGGCCTTACGAACCAATCGCTGTGTGCCCTCCCTCGACACCGGCTTGATACCGATACCGCAACCTTCTGGAAACCGGATGCTGGTCACCCCCATTTCGTCACGCAAAAAACCGATCAGTTTTTTGGCGCCCTCCGAATCTGCCTTCCACTCGATCCCCGCGTAGATGTCCTCCGAGTTTTCCCGAAAGATCACCATATCGGTCAGCTCGGGACGGCTGACCGGGCTTGGGACTCCCTTAAAGTAACGCACCGGCCGGATACAGGCGTATAAATCCAGCTCTTGGCGCAACGTCACGTTCAGGGAGCGATATCCGCCCCCCACCGGCGTGGTTAGCGGCCCCTTGATGCTAACCGGATAATCCCGCAGCGCCTCCAGAGTCTCATCCGGGAGCCAGGCGTTCGCGCCGTAGACCCGTGTAGCCTTCTCGCCGCAATACACTTCCATCCAAGCGATCGACCGCTTGTTTCCATAGGCCATGTCCACGGCGGCATTCACTACCCGCTGCATCACCGGCGTGATGTCCGCTCCGATACCATCGCCTTCGATGAAGGGAATGATTGGATGGCTGGGTACGGTTAGGGAAAGGTCTGCGTTTACCACAATTCGGTCACCGTCCACCGGTTTCACAATCTTGCCAGATACCATCCCCCAGCCTCCTTTTGTCGAGTCCCCACTGAAATGGCGGTAGGTGCTCACTCACCAAGCTTAAAGCCGCGCCGCAGCTGCGATATCATTCCTGCTACGAGCCAATGCACAACGCCGTAGTCGATTCGGGCCCTATCGCGGCCACCCGGGCGCAGTCCATTGGCTTTTTAAAGCTTAGTACAGTCTTTTGTTCAACGTCGGAGCCCCAACGCGCGCTGTTTGCGCTCAGTACGCCATGGCCACTTTGATCTTACTTAACAAGCCGTTTCAGGTTTTGTGCCAGTTCACCGACGATCAGGGCCGTGAGACCCTGGCCAACTACGTGACAACACCGGAGGTCTACCCCGCCGGGCGTCTGGACTACGACTCAGAAGGGCTGGTGTTGTTGACCGGGAACGGTCCGCTGCAGCATCGGATTGCCGCCCCCAGCAACAAGATGCCGAAAACCTACTGGGTACAGGTTGAGGGCGAGATTCACCAAGCTGCGCTCGACCAACTGGCCGGCGGTGTCGAACTCAAGGATGGCGTTACCCGCCCCGCCCAGGCCCGTCGTCTGCAGACACCTGATGTGTGGCCCCGTACGCCCCCCATCCGCCAACGGCCAAACCAGCCCACTTCCTGGCTGGAACTCACCCTGACCGAAGGCCGCAACCGACAGGTGCGGCGAATGACGGCCGCCGTGGGCTTTCCGACCTTGCGACTGATTCGGGTACGCATCGGCTCCTGGAGCCTGGAAGGTCTGGCACCGGGAGACAGCACTACCATCGACGTACACCTCCCGGTCAACAAGGCGCCGAAACGCCCGACCCGGAACGGCCCACAGCGTCAGCGCCGGAGCCACCGGAACGCTCACGCCCAGCCCAGGAGAGCTGCGAAATCATGACCTGGACACCCCACGCCACTGTTGCGGTTGTAGTGCAGGATGACCAGCAACGCTATTTGTTAGTGGAAGAACACCGCGAGGGACGCATCGTACTGAACCAACCTGCCGGCCACATCGAAGAGGATGAGGCCATACTCGACGCCGCCATCCGCGAATCCCTGGAAGAAACCGGCTGGCAAGTCGAGCTCCAACACTTTCTCGGCCTCTATACCTACAAGGCGCCCGCCAATGACGTCACCTACTATCGCTTCTGTTTTGCCGCGCAGGCGGTGAAACAGCTGACGAATCGTCTCGACACCGACATCATCGCCACCCACTGGCTGACTCTGGAAGAGATCCGTAACCGCCAGCAGCAACTTCGCAGCCCGTTGGTTCTGCGCTGTATAGAGGATTTCCGAAATGGCCGTCGCTATCCGCTGGAGGTCATAGTCGACACGCAGACGTAGGCCGGCTTCGATGGTACACTTCGTCGTTTTACCAGCATCGGCACAGCAATGATCAAAGCACCCGAAAACACCCGTGTGATCGTCGGCATGTCTGGCGGCGTCGACTCCTCCGTAGCGGCTTGGCTCCTGAAGTCCAAGGGCTATCAGGTGGAAGGCCTGTTCATGAAGAACTGGGACGAGGACGACGGTACCGAATACTGCACCGCCATGGCGGATCTTGCCGATGCCAAGGAGGTCGCCGATGCCATTGGCATCCCCCTGCATACCGCCAGTTTTGCCGCCGAATACTGGGATCGGGTGTTCGAACACTTCCTGGCGGAGTACCGCGCCGGCCGCACCCCCAATCCCGACATCCTGTGTAACAAGGAAGTCAAGTTTCGCGCCTTTCTGGACTACGCGGTCACCCTGGGCGCGGACTTCATCGCCACCGGCCATTACACCCGTCAGCGCCCCCTGCCCGACGATCCGCAACGGGCGCAGCTGTTAAAGGGCCTGGACCCGAACAAAGACCAGAGCTATTTCCTGCATGCGGTGTCAGGAGATCGAATTGCCCGCACCCTGTTCCCGGTGGGTGAACTGGAGAAGCCAGAGGTACGGCGCATCGCCGAGGCACAGGGATTCGTGACCCACGACAAGAAAGACTCCACCGGCATCTGTTTCATTGGCGAGCGAAAGTTCCGAGACTTTCTGCAACAGTACCTGCCCGCCCAACCGGGCGACATTGAAACCCCCGATGGTCAGATAATCGGTCGCCATCAGGGCCTGATGTACCACACCATTGGCCAGCGTCAGGGGTTGGGCATAGGTGGCCTGCGGGACTTCAATGACGACCCCTGGTACGTTGCCGACAAGGACCTGCAACGTAACGTGCTGCTCGCGGTGCAGGGCAAGAACCATCCCCTGCTGTTTGCCAGAGGGCTGCTCAGCGGCCCCATTGACTGGGTAGCCGGTCAGGCCCCGGCAGGGCAGTTCCATTGCCGGGCCAAGACCCGCTATCGCCAACCTGACCAGGATTGCCGGGTGACAGTGAATGCGAGTGGCGGCACACGGGTTGAATTCGACCAACCCCAGCGTGCCGTGACGCCAGGCCAGTCCGTGGTGTTCTACGATGGCGAGGTGTGTCTGGGCGGGGGGGTGATCGAGCAGACCTGGCGCGACGGCGAAACCGGCCCCCAGGACGCCTCCGCCAACGGTGCCACCTCATGAGTCGCTCTCGACAAGACCAGACCCTGGCCCTGGCCGGGATCTGTCAGGCCACCGCGCTGGTGCAACAGATTGCCCACACCGGCCGCTGTGCCGACTCCAGTCTGGAAACCTGCCTTCGCTCACTGTTTGCCACCGCGCCGGATTCCACCCTCGGCGTGTACGGCGAACTCAAGGATCTCCGCGAGGGCCTGGCCACCCTGGCCAACGTACTAAATGAGCAGAGCCAACGCCAGGAGGTCGAAATCCTGCGTTATACCCTCAACCTGATGCACCTGGAATCCAAGCTCAACCGCAACCGAGACATGCTGGACATTATTGGCAGCCGGATTACTCAGGCCCGTCACACCGCGGACCATTTCGGCTACACCCACGGCAACCTGATCAGCAACCTGGCCTCGATCTACACCGACACCATCAGCACGCTGCGGCCCCGAATTCAGGTGACCGGGGATCCGAACGTGCTGAGAATCGACGAGAACGCTGCCAAGATCCGGGCGTTGCTGCTCGCGGGCATTCGCTCGGCGGTTCTCTGGCGCCAGACCGGCGGGCGCCGCTGGCAACTCATTTTTACCCGCCGCAAGACCGTCGCCTCGGCAAAAGCGCTTGCAGAGCAGGCGAATAGATCGGTTTACGACTGAATACCGGTCACCGCTGGTGTATCATATTAATCCTGTTTTTTCTTTGATGATTTGAGAGGTTTTCGATGGAACTCACCGCCCTGACCGCCATTTCACCGGTCGACGGACGCTATGGCAGCAAAGTCAGCGTCTTCCGCAACATTTTCAGTGAATACGGCTTGATCAGAAACCGGGTAACCGTTGAAATCCGCTGGCTGCAGCAACTGTCCGAACACGCTGCCATCGACGAAGTTCCGGGCTTTTCCGACGCCGCCCATCAGGTACTGGATGCCATCGTCAACGATTTCAGCCTGGCGGACGCGGAGCGGGTCAAGACCATCGAACGCACCACCAATCACGACGTCAAGGCGGTGGAGTACTTCATCAAAGAGAAGATCGCCGGCGTACCGGAGCTGAACGCGGTCACCGAGTTCGTGCACTTTGCCTGCACCTCGGAAGACATCAATAACCTGTCCCACGGCCTGATGCTGCGGGAAGGCCTGCATGAAGGCCTGCTACCGGCCATGGAGCGGGTAATCGACACCTTGAGCGAGCTGGCCAAGCAACACGCCAACCTCGCCATGCTGTCCCGCACCCATGGTCAGACCGCCTCGCCCACCACCGTAGGCAAGGAACTGGCGAACGTGGTGTTCCGCCTGCAACGCCAGCTCAAGCAGATCCAGGGCGTTGAGCTTCTGGGCAAGATCAACGGTGCCGTGGGTAACTACAACGCCCACCTGTCCGCCTACCCCCATATCGACTGGGCAGCCAACGCCAAGGCCTTTGTCGAAGGCCTTGGGCTGAGCTGGAACCCGTACACCACTCAGATCGAACCGCACGACTACATCGCCGAGCTGTTTGATGCGGTGGCGCGCTTCAATACCATCCTGATTGATCTGGACCGGGATATCTGGGGCTACATTTCCCTCGGCTATTTCAAGCAGAAGACCGTGGAAGGCGAAGTGGGCTCATCCACCATGCCCCACAAGGTAAATCCGATTGATTTCGAGAATTCCGAGGGCAACCTGGGCATCGCCAATGCGCTGCTCGCCCACCTGTCCACCAAGCTGCCAATCTCCCGCTGGCAGCGGGACCTGACCGATTCCACCGTGCTGCGTAACCTTGGCGTCGGCTTCGCCCACAGCCTGATTGCTTACGAGGCCACTCTCAAAGGCCTTGGTAAGCTGGAAGTGAACCCTGGCCGCCTGGCCGAGGATCTGGACAGCGCCTGGGAAGTCCTGGCGGAGCCCATCCAGACCGTGATGCGCCGCTACAACATCGAGAAACCGTACGAGAAGCTCAAAGACCTAACCCGCGGCAAGGCCATGACCGCCGAAGTGATCCGTGACTTCGTCGAACAGCTGGATATCCCGCAAGAGGCCAAGACCGAACTGCTCGCGCTGACCCCGGGAAGTTACATCGGCAACGCGACGGACCAGGCAGGAGCCATCTGATTCATGGACGTACTAGGCGGACTCACCCCTGAGGCCTTCCTGCGTGACTATTGGCAGAAAAAGCCCCTGGTGATCCGCCAGGCATTGCCCGGCTATCGCTGTCCGATATCCGCAGACGAGTTGGCCGGCCTGGCCTGCGAAGACGCGGTCGAATCCCGCATCGTCATTGAGCAGGACGAGGGCAAGCCCTGGCAGCTGCACAATGGCCCGTTTTCGCCGGAACGGTTTGCGTCGCTGCCGCCGACCCACTGGACCCTGCTGATTCAGGGGCTGGATCATTGGGCGCCGGAGATTGCGGATGTGCTGGAAGCGTTTCGCTTTATCCCCAATTGGCGTCTCGACGACATCATGGCCAGCTACGCCCCGCAAGGTGGCAGCGTCGGCCCCCATTATGACCAGTACGATGTCTTCCTGCTGCAGGCCCAGGGCCAGCGAGAATGGACCTTCGGCGGCCATTGCGACCACACCTCCCCCCGGGTTGAGGGCACCCCATTACGTATCCTGAGCAGCTGGGACGGCGAGGAAACCGTCGTGCTGGAGCCCGGCGACATGCTGTACCTACCGCCCGGGATCGGCCACCATGGTGTTGCCCTGAACGACTGCATTACGCTGTCCATCGGTTTCCGCGCCCCCACCCTGGACGATATCCTGACCGGTTACACCGATTTCCTGTGCAGCCAGACAGACGCCTCCCAGCACTACACCGATCCAGACCTCAAGCCCCAGCGCAACCCCGGTGCCATAGGTTCGGACGTGATTGGCGAGCTGGAAACCATGATCCGCGACAAGCTGTCAGACCGGCGTCAACTGGCGCTTTGGTTTGGCCAGTTCTCCACCGCGCCAAAGAGCCTGGACATCGTTGTGCCGGCCGAAGATCCGGTGGCGCCGGACGCGCTGCTTGAGCGTCTCAGACACCAGGAATCACTGCGCTGGAACGAAGGTTCCCGTTTCGCCTTCCATGAGCTGAACGATGAAACCGCGCTGTTTGTCGATGGCGAGCGCTACCTGTTACGGGGCGAAGCCCGAGAGCTGGCCCCCATAATGTGCCGGTGCGCCAGCGTCGATGCCGATCTGCTACTCCCCCTGCTCGAAGAGCCTGCGCTGGCGGAGTTGGTGACCGCCCTGCACAATCAGGGCAGCCTGTATTTCGAATGAAGATCCGAATCCGCAAATACAGCTGGCAGCTGGCGCCGCAATCCCTGAAGGATATCCGCCAGAAGGTGTTCATCGAAGAACAGAGAGTGCCGCCGGAACTGGAATGGGACGACACCGATGAAATTGCCGACCATTTCGTAGCGGTCACCGCAGAGAACCTGCCGGTCGGGGTCTCGAGAATGTACCCGTCGGTGACCGACACCGCCCACATCGGTCGCATGGCGGTACTGCCCAGCCATCGTGGCCAGGGCGTCGGCGACCATCTGATGCGGCAGATGCTGACGGAAGCCCAGGGTCAGTTTCAGGATCTTTACCTTTCGGCCCAGGAACACGCCGTTGCCTTCTATCAGCGATTTGGCTTCCATGTCTGCTCGCGGCCCTACGACGATGCCGGCATCCCCCACGTCGACATGCGCTGTCTGGCGCCCGACCTGATACTGCCGCAACTGGATCAGCGCCCCGCCCCCATGGTGATGGGCGCGGATCATGACAGCTGGCCGGTCACGTCGGAACAGCAGCTGATTCAGGTCATGGACTCGGTGGCCAATCAGGCCAGTCAGAAGCTTTGGCTGTATGACCGGGAACTGGAGCATGACCTCTATGACCGCCAGCGCTTCCGGGACATTTTGTCCGCCCTCGCCCGCCGACATCGTCTTAGTGAAATACGGTTGCTGATTCACGACGACAAGCCATTGGTGAAGAAGCGCCACCAGATTGTCGAGTTAATGAAGCGCCTGCCCAGCAAGATGGAACTCCGCACGATCAGTGAGGATCACCCCTTCGAGGAGCGGCCCTTC
Source organism: Marinobacter sp. (assembly GCA_041594735.1). Classification (GTDB taxonomy): domain Bacteria; phylum Pseudomonadota; class Gammaproteobacteria; order Pseudomonadales; family Oleiphilaceae; genus Marinobacter. The sequence goes on along the minus strand of JBFHLR010000001.1, from coordinate 48,744 downwards.
ATCATTGCCGATCGGGAAGCGGTGTTGTTCCGGCATGAGTTCGATAAACCCGCGGGGGTGGCCCTACTGACCGCCGGAGGCCGGACCAAGCTGATGTCCGAGGCGTTCCAACGCATGTGGGATGTGGCCAGCCCCTCAAAGGAATTCCGCCAACTTGGCATTTGACCAGAGCCGGGCAACGCAAACTGGCCGCCAGCTTGTAGGGCACGAACGGGTCATTCCGGCGGCTGCGTTACCCCGTTTACCCCTTCGGCCTCGGGAGATTGCCAGGCCCCCTCGAAGCGCCCACCGAAGGGAGCGAACTCGGTATCGACCTCTTCTGCCACTTCCACGATCAGGCGACGCAACCACTGGTGGTCGGGGTTATGCTGGAGCAGTGGGCTCCAGGCCATCTTCAGCTCGAATGGGGGGATCTCAAACGGCGGCGCCTTGACCACCAGGTTGGTATTGTCTTTCTGCAACCAGGCCGCACGGCACGGCAAGGTGGCAATCAGGTCATGCTGCTCCGCCAGGAGCATCGCCACCTGGTAATGCCGGGTGAACACAGAAATCTGGCGTTTGTGGCCAATCAGCGCCAGCGCCTCATCCACCCAGCCCAGCCGTTGCACATCCTTGGGGTTGACCCCCACACCCACGCCAAAGCCGGTCTTGCTGACCCAGATATGGCTGGCATCCAGATAGCTCTCAAGGGTAAATGGCTGGCGAAGAATCGGATTGCGAGCATTCATCAGGCAAGCGAAGTACTCGGTCCACAGGGTTTTCTGATGAAAGGACTGGGGCAATTTGTCGAAGCGGTTGATCGCCATGTCCAGGCGCCCCTGTTCAACATCCAGAAAGCTGACGTCGCTGGGAGTTAACACGTCCAGGGTCACGTTTGGCGCTTCCTGCCGAATCCGCCGCAACACTCGCGGCATCAGACAGGATTCGGCGTAGTCACTGGCCATGATCCGGAACACGCGCTGGCTATCGCCGGCCGAGAACGGCGTTTTCTCCTGTACCGCCTGCTCAATGTCCGACAGGATACTGCGCACCAGCGGCTGCAGCTCCGTGGCCCGCTCGGTGGCGGTCATGCCCTCGCTGGTGCGCACCAGCAGCGGGTCGCCAAACAGATCTCTGAGCCGACGAAGACCATTGCTCATGGCGGGCTGTGTGATACCCAGGTGATTGGCTGCCTTGGTCACGTTCCGCTCCCACAACAGCACGTCCAGATAAACCAGCAGATTCAGATCGACTCGGGAAATATCCATCGCTAACGCTCTCACGGCGAACTGGCCGCCTCTTTCTGTATTCACAGCATCAATAATTCAGAGCGTACCAATACATAGCAGTGATAGATAGCCCCGAAAGGCGTAGGCTAGTGTCCCGTCTGGTTAATTCGCTTATCTACTGAGCCTCGAGGGCGCGCGGTAGGTCAACGAATTAACCAGATGGGACACTAGTCTGATGGGCCGAATCACTTTCTGCTAATCTTTCGGCAGCTTGTGGGATTTTCTGTATGCTCTACATTCAATAGATAAAGCAGCCTCGTTGTTAGAGGCTCACCGGAGCACGCTCAGTTACTATGGATACCACCCTGATTATTGGGCTGCTGGTCGCAATCGTGGCGCTGTCAATTGCGGCCATAGCCATCACCCAACTTCGCGAACGGGCAAAGATCGAACGCGCACGCAAAGCCAAAACGCTTGAGGATAGCTATAAGCGCGCTTCGATACTGCTAGACGAACTTCCAAGCCAGTACTTGACCAAGGAGCTCAAGCTGCTGCTGCTCCGGCGCATGGAAGCTTCCTGCCAAAATCTCGAAAAGCTGGGCACCAACCTACCTGCGGCAGACTGGCTGTCCGAAGCGCGCCTGCTCCAACAAAAGGTCCTAGACGATCAAGATCAACGACCGCCGCTGCGCATTGATTCCCCGGCCAAGTGCAACCGGATAAAGGAATTGCTGGAAAACCTGTTCAAGCTCATTGAAAGCCTCCACAAAGCCGGTGAACTGGATAACAGGACGACCAAGAAGAACCTGAAGTACGTGCTGTTCCTGATACACAAAACCAACGCGGACCTCCACATATTCCAGGCCAGGGAATTGCTGAGACAAAACGAGAAGCGCAAGGCCATTCATGAATATCATTTGGCCAGCACCGAGCTGGGCAAGTCTAAGGACCACCCCCTGGCGGGCAAGATAATCAAGAGCCTGCGAACGCGGATCAAGGAACTGGAAGGTCAAGTCAGCGAAGGGCAAGCAAAACCAGTCACGGAAGAGCAAAATCGCCTGGACAAGGAATGGGGCACTTTCCTCGAAGACGACAATTGGAAGAAAAAAGCCGACTATGATGAATGAGCTGGCACAGACCTTCCAAACAACCCATTAAATAACAGGGATCCAAGACTCAGTGACTGCTCGGCTCACCAAACGCCTTTCCTATCGTCTTACCCGCAACACCGTGCTTTTGGCTATGACGCTGGGGCTGGCGCTGAACCTGTCGCAGGTAACCCTGGATTTCTTCCAGGCTCGCGAGGCCATGGATGAGGATATTCAGGCCCTCATGAAGATCAGCCGCAGCCCGGCGTCACAGATTGCCTACAACATCGATGTGCGACTGGCAGAAGAACTTCTGGACGGGCTGCTGCAGCACCCAGCCATCATCGACGCCCGCATCATCGATCCGGATGGCCAGACCCTTGCGGCGGCCAGCGAGAGCAGCCCCGACTCCAGGTACCGCTGGGTGAGCGACATCCTGTTCGGCTCCAGCCGCTTCTACGCCGATCAACTGAGCGTTGCGCAACTGGCTGACATCCCGCTGGGACGACTTGCCATCACCATCGACACCTACCACTATGGCCTGAGTTTTCTGCAGCGCGCCGGCTACACGATAGCCAGCGGATTTATCAAGAGCCTGGTGCTCTCGGTCATGTTGCTGCTGCTGTTCTATTTCATGCTCACCAAGCCCATGCTTAAGGTAGTGAATGCGCTGAGCAAAGTGGATAGGGAATCCCCGGAGAAAGTCCGCTTGCCGGTGCCGCCAAAGCACCTGGACGACGAGATCGGTCTGATGATTGACATCGTCAATGACCACCTGGGTATCATCGACTCCAGCCTGGCACAGCTTCGCACGGCGGAAACCGCGATGAAAAACTACTCCAGCCAACTGGAATCCGAAGTGGTTGACCGTACCCGGGAAATTTCTGAAAAGAACGAAGCCTTGCAGCGGGGCAATCGAGCCTTGATCAAGGCCAAGGAGGACGCTGTTCGTCGGGCCAGGTCACGGGCCGCGTTTCTCGCCAATATGAGCCATGAAATCCGCACCCCCCTCAACGGTGTGCTGGGCATGCTGTCCCTGGCACTGGAAGGCGAACTGGAAACCGGCCAGCGGGATCGCCTGGAGATTGCCTACAATGCCGGCCAAAGCCTGCTGGGCCTGCTCAACGACATCCTCGACATTTCCAAGGTCGAAGCCGGCAAACTGAATCTGGAGGTCATTCCGTTCAGCCTTCGGCGACTGGTGGAAGAGTGTGCCACGCTCCATGCCCAGCAGGCCCGACTCAAGAACATCGACCTGGTGGCGGACATAGAGCCAGACCTGGCGGAAACGTTTCTTGGCGACCCCACCCGTACCCGGCAGATCATCAACAACCTGCTCAGCAATGCCATCAAGTTCACCAATGCCGGCGAAGTCCGCATTCAGGTCAAGCAGGTCAATGGAAAGGTTCGGCTGGACGTGATCGATACTGGCATCGGCATGTCTGCGGAGGGGCTAAACCGCATTTTCGCCCCATTTGCCCAAGCTGACTCTGACACCACCCGCCTGTATGGTGGCACCGGCCTGGGCCTGACCCTCTGCCGGCAACTGGTCGAGCGGATGCACGGTCAGATCCTGCTGGATTCCGAGCCCGGGCGCGGCACCCACTTCACCGTGATATTGTCGCTGCCGCCCCACAAACTGGACCTGGCCCAGAGCAAGCTCAGCGCAGTGACAGAGACCCTAAAAAGAAACGGGGTAACCCTGGCCCTGCCTGAGGATCACCCACACCGCTCCATCGTGGAAAAGCAACTACAAGCCTGGAGCATTCCGATTCGGTCCCCACACCCATCTTATGATGGCATCCTGATTACCGTACCCGAGCAATCCGAATTCAGCGCGCTTGCCAGCAGCTGGCAGGGGGAGCGTGTTATTTGGCTCGATCGCAGCGGCACCTTTACGGCACAGCCACGCCAGACTTCCGTGACCCTGCCCCTGCAGCGGGAGGCGTTGCACCGGGCCCTCTGTCAGCCTGAGCCCATCCGCTCAGAGCCTGCCGGCCCGTCACTTGAGAAGGGACAACAAGCTCCCCCCCTGACCGTGTTGCTGGTGGAAGATAATCAGGTAAATCAACTGGTTGCCAGCACCATGCTGAAGAAAATGGGACACAGGGTCGATGTGGTTGATAATGGCCAGTTTGCCCTGCAGGCGCTGGAGATGCGGGACTATGACCTGGTGCTCATGGATTGCCAGATGCCAGTGATGGATGGCTACACGACCACCCGCAAAATTCGCGAAAATCAGGACTGGAAGGAATTACCGATCATCGCTGTCACCGCCAACGTCATGCAGGGTGATCGCGACGACTGTTTTACCGCCGGGATGAATGACTACATTACCAAACCCTACAACCGGCAGGATCTGCTTACGGTCATTCAGCGCTGGAGCCATCAACACGATCCAGCTCAGCCAGCAGGCTCCTGAGCTCTTCCCTGAGCGCCCCAAGACGCTGCGGATCGATGCCACTGCTGCACATCAGTTGCTCCGGAATTGCGAGGGCACGCTTTCGCAATTCCCGGCCTCGCGCCGTCAGCACGATGGAGACCACTCGCTCATCACGACTGTCTCGCCGGCGTTCCACCAGGGCCGCGCCCTCCAGCCGCTTGAGCAGGGGCGTCAGAGTCCCGGTATCGAGCCGCAGACGCTGGCCGATATCCGACACCCTAACCCGTTCACCTTCACGATCTGCCTGCCACAGCACCAGCATCACCAAATACTGCGGATAGGTCAGCCCCAGCTTCGCCAACAGCGGCCGATAGCGCGCAGTGACCGCCCGGTTTGCCGTATAAATGGCGAAGCACAGCTGAGAATCCAGCGCCAACAACTGGTCGTCATCAGTCGTCATGGTCGTCACAACAGTTTTTCAATGTCACCTCGAATCGCTTCGGGTTTGGCCGTCGGCGGATAACGCTTAACCACCTGTCCGTCCCGGTTAATCAGAAACTTGGTGAAATTCCACTTGATTTTCTCGGAACCCAGCAGGCCTTTCGCCTGGGACTTGAGAAATTGGTAGAGCGGATGGGCATCAGGCCCGTTCACCTCAATCTTGGCAAACATCGGAAAATCCACGCCGTAATTCAAGCTGCAGAACTGACTGATGGTGTCGTTGTCGGCGGGATCCTGACTCATGAACTGGTTACAGGGAAATCCCAGCACTTCCAGTCCCTTGCCGTTGAGATCGGCATACAGCTCCTGTAGCCCTTCAAACTGAGGCGTAAACCCACACTTGCTAGCGGTGTTCACAATCAGCAGCACCTTACCCTGATACTCCTCCATGGCATGGCTGGTGCCTTTAATGTCCTGCACTTCAATGTCGTAAAGCGACTGCGCGGTCATGGCCTACTCCTCTCGTTGTGATTGCCGGACGGCTTTATTGGGGTCAATTACAGCCTTGAATTCATTGGTATCGCTGGATCAAGCTAAGTCGTCAAAGCCTTACCGTTAAAAACCATATCACCAAAATTTATAGCGCTCACAATTATATTGCGCACAATATTTAAGCACCACGATACTCGCTGCCCCCAGGCATTGCAACACCCCGTTTCGAGCTGTACCTGATAAATATCTGGGTTCTGTACCGTTTTCGCCACAATTGATCACTTCCCCCCTGTTGCCGCCCTCGTCCGCTCCGATAGAATAGAACCTTTGGAATCACCAACGGGAAGCCGATCTTTATGCAGAACTACCTGAAGTCCGCCAAGCTGGATAACGTATGCTACGAAATTCGCGGCGTGGTTCTGCGTGAAGCCCGTCGGCTCGAGGAAGAAGGCCACCGGGTGCTTAAGCTCAACATCGGCAACCCCGCCGCTTTCGAACTGGACGTGCCCGAAGAGATTCAGCAGGACGTGATTTACAACATGCCCCAGGCCCAGGGCTATGTGGAATCCAAAGGCCTGTTCTCAGCCCGCAAGGCGGTCATGCATTACTGCCAGCAACGAGGCATCGACAAGGTCGACATTGACGATATATTCCTCGGAAATGGCGTCAGCGAACTGATCGTCATGTCCATGCAGGCGCTCCTGAATACCGGCGACGAGGTGCTGATTCCTGCCCCGGATTACCCGTTGTGGACCGCCGCGGTTACGCTGTCCAGCGGCAAGCCGGTGCACTACCGCTGCGATGAGGAACAGGACTGGTACCCGGATCTCGATGACATCCGCAAGAAAATCACCAGCCGTACCCGCGCCATCGTGCTGATCAACCCCAACAACCCAACCGGTGCAGTCTACTCGAAGGAACTGCTGGAACAGGTCATTGAACTGGCCCGCCAACACAACCTGGTCGTGTTGTCCGACGAGATCTACGACAAGATCCTCTATGACGGCACCGAACACATCTCCACCGCCTCACTGGCGGACGATGTTCTGTTCCTGACCTACAACGGTCTCTCCAAGAACTACCGGGCCGCCGGCTATCGCTCCGGCTGGATGATCATCAGCGGCGCCAAACACCGGGCCACCGACCTGATTGAGGGCATTGAAATGCTCTCGAACATGCGCCTTTGCGCCAACGTTCCCGCCCAGCTGGCGATCCAGACGGCACTGGGAGGCTACCAGTCCATCAACGACCTTGTCGCGCCCGGCGGGCGATTGTACGAACAACGGGAAACCGCCTGGTCATTGCTCAATGACATCCCAGGGGTCAGCTGCGTCAAGCCGAAAGGGGCCCTATACCTGTTCCCCAAACTGGATCCGAAACGCTTTCCCATCGTGAATGATGAGAAACTCGTGCTGGATTTGCTGCTTCAGGAACGCATTCTGTTAGTCCAGGGTTCAGCCTTCAACATCGATGACCGGCAGCATCTACGGGTGGTGTTCCTGCCCAGGGAAGACACCCTGGCAGACGCCATGAAACGACTGGCCCACTTCCTCTCCAGCTACCAACAGTAAACGGAGCGGGCATGGCCGACATCCACATTGAAGAGTTCTACAAAGATACCGCCGTCGCCCTGGTTCAGCTGTACAATGCCTTCCCAAGGCGAACCAACCTGTTTGTGGAAGACATCGCCGGGCCGGACCAGCCGGACGAGTTTGGTCTCCACAGCCGACGCCACATGGCCTGCTTTGGGGCATTACTGTGGCTGGCGGAGGAAGGCCTGCTACGCTACGTCGACACCATCCGGCAGGAGGCGCTCGATCAGGCAGTGCTGACCCAGGCTGCCCTGGTCAGACTCAGCGCGGCTGCCAGTCCAGAATTGATCGCCGAGATAGCGCCCAACGCCTTGACCGAGGCGGATACAGTCCCGCCATCCCTAAGGCCGGACTACGCCACGTACATCTACCTGATTCGACAGGCACTGCGTGGCGGCCATTCGTCCAAGGTTGGCCAGGTGATTCAGGCCGCGTTCTTCAGAGCCCCCGAAGACCAAGCCTGAGGAGCCTCGAATTTTTTAGCGGATAGCCGCTTGAACGCTACTCACTTCGTCCCGATATAATGGATTGTCGGCGACCACAGCGTCGTCGTTCCGATTCGTTTCAGGAAGGGACAAACCATGCGAATTTTGTTGTTTCTTGCCACCAACCTTGCGGTCGTGCTGGTGGCCAGCATTTCCCTGAGATTACTGGGCGTCGATGGCTATCTCGCCGCCAATGGGATCCAGTTCGGCCCGTTGCTCATCTTCGCTGCGGTCTTCGGGTTCGCCGGCGCCATTATCTCTCTGCTCATGTCCAAACCCATGGCCAAATGGAGCACCCGCGCCCGAATTATCGACGCCCCCCACTCCCCAGCCGAACGTTGGCTGATGGACACGGTAGCCGAGTTAGCCAAAAACGCAGGCATCGGCATGCCGGACGTCGCCATTTTTCCGGCCCAGCAATCCAACGCCTTCGCCACTGGCTGGAACCGGAATGCGGCGCTGGTGGCCGTCAGCGAAGGCCTGCTGGGCCGCTTCAACAAAGACGAGATACGAGCCGTGCTTGGCCATGAAATTGGCCATGTTGCCAACGGCGACATGGTGACCCTTGCGCTGATTCAGGGGGTGGTCAACACCTTCGTCATCTTCGCCTCCCGGGTGATTGGCTCGGTGGTCGACCGGGTGGTTTTTCGCAACGAGGAAGGCCACGGCATTGGCTTCTTCGTGGTCAGCTTTGTGGCTGAAATCGTATTGGGCATCCTGGCCAGCACCATCGTATTCTGGTTTTCCCGTCGCCGGGAATACCGGGCCGACATTGCCGGCGCCCAGCTGGCCGGGCGTGGCGCCATGATCAACGCGCTGTCACGACTAAAGCAGGAAAGCGAAATGCCCGACCAGATGCCCGACACCCTCCAGGCGTTCGGCATCAATCGGGGTGCCCGTGGTGGTCTGAGCGCACTGTTCATGACCCACCCCCCGCTCGACAGCCGGATCGAGGCGCTCAAAAACGCTGCCCTTTAGCCGCTCACTTCTCGCACCGGCGGGCCCATTGCGGCCGTCGGTGCGACCGTAGCTACGCTGGCCCGCCCTCCTTTTGTACAATAGATGATCAATTTCTGCTCCGGCATACTCCAAGCCAGAACGTCGCTTCCTTCACAATGTCGCCTCCTTCACACAGCAGGCGTCATATTTCAGACATAATCGGAAGGTAGTGTTGAACCGAGCCAAAGGACTGGAAACTCAGAATCCCGGCGTGTCATATACGTGAGAGAGGGAAATGCCGTGTTACAACAGAAGCAATCGCCAGAACCCTGGATGAACGGCGCAGCCATTGTGCTGTCGGACGGACGCGAGATTCCCATTACGGAAACCATGGTCCGCCTGTCACTGGAAGCCATATTGAACGGCGAGCAGAAAGCCTCGGAGCCACGGGCAACCGCCTGACGCCGGTTCCGGGCCCAAACAAAGTTTATATTTTCAGCTTGAAGCCAAGTGCGCGAAAGGTATCCTGGGAGGACCGACTGGTCCCTTTGAGCTGAATTTTCACGCTGGAAAATTCACGGCGAACGGGGTAATCCCGACGGAGTCGATCGAAGGTTTCTCTTCGTTGCGGCTCGTCCTGCCCCAGGCTCCGCCTCAGCGCCGCATCATCCCGGCGCGGGTCATAGCAACAGCGCATGGCGGCGACTGCCGCCTCTACCTCATCCGCCGAACTGGTGAAAGCCAGCTTGCTCAAGGCCGGCTCAGGAAGAAACTGTCCGGCCTTCTTACGCGCCGGCAATCCAAGATACCGACACACCGACTGGTAGATCATCTCAGTGCCCTGAACCTTGCCCTCCAGGCTGTACCCGGCAATATGGGGCGTTGCCAGCCACACGCGATTTACCAGATCCGGGTTAATGGCAGGCTCGCCCTGCCAGACGTCCAATACCACCGTCGGGGCATCAGGGCCGGCCAAAAGGTTCAGCAAGGCCGATTCATCGATAACGCCACCACGACTGGTGTTAATCAGGAGCTGATTCCCCTTCAGGCTCGATAGCCTGTCGTCGCCCAGCAGGTGGTGGGTGGCGTGTTCGCCAGAGGTTGTCAGCGGGGTGTGCAGCGTGACCACATCGCAGGCGAGGGCTTCTTCAAGCTCGACAAACGCCCCATCCTCTACGGCCGCCCGCGGCGGATCGCACAGCTTGACGGTGAAACCGAGGCGATCGAGCTTACGCGCCAGCTCGCCACCGACATTACCGACGCCGACGATGCCAACCGACAACTCGTTCCAGTTGTCGAGACCGTGGCGCTCTGCATGCAACGACAGCACACTGAGCACGTATTCGGCCACGCTGTTGGCGTTACAGCCCGGCGCAGCGCAAAAGGAAATGCCGTGGGACGACAGCCAGTCCTCGTCGACATGATCGGTGCCAATCGTCGCGGTGCCAACAAACTTGACCCGGCTACCCTCCAGCAGAGCCTGATTCACCGGGGTGACCGAGCGAACCAGAAGAATATCGGCTTCGCGAACATCCTCGGCGGTCAAGGATCGGCCGGAAACCCGTTGTATACGCCCGATATCCCCGAAGAAGGAGTCCAGCAGCGGTATGTTTTCGTCGGCTACTATCAACATGCGGTTTTCCGGCCTCCTTAGCCCCGACCGTGACGAGGTCTGCGCCCTCCAGTTGGCCTGCCTCCAGACGGCCTTCGGCCGCCACCACCACGGCGACGGGGAATCGGAGGCTTGGCGAGGGGCGACATCAGGTCTTCTTCCGGAACGATCGCACTCAGCTTCTGGCTGATGTACTTTTCGATGACCGGCAATGAGAAGGAATCATCCTCTCCTGCCAGGCTGACGGAGATTCCGTGCTGACCGGCACGGCCGGTCCGACCAATCCGGTGGACGTAATCCTCGGCGTTTTCCGGCAGGTTGTAGTTGAATACGTGGGTGACACCGTCAACGTGGATCCCGCGACCTGCCACGTCGGTGGCCACCAGCACCTGGATGGCGCCGCGCTTGAACTGGTCCAGGGTCTTCAGGCGTTTATTCTGGGCAATCTCCCCCGACATCATGGCCACCTTCACGCCCTGATTCAGCAGATTCTGCTCCAGGTCCCGACATTGATCGCGGCGGTTGGCAAAGACAATGGCCTTGTCCACGCCGGCCCGCTTGAGGTAGTTCGCCAGCACCGTCAGCTTGTCGTCCTCGCTGACCAGATAGACCGTCTGTTCTACCCGTTCCGCGGTCTTCTGCTCTGGTTCGATTTCAACAAATTCGGCATTGCCGGTCCACATGGAGGCCAGGTTGAGCACATCCTGATTGAAGGTGGCACTGAACAGCAACGTTTGCCGGTCTTCCTTGGGTGGGCACTTGCGAATGATGCGTTTGACGTCTGGGATAAAGCCCATGTCCAGCATCCGATCCGCCTCGTCGAGGATCAGCAGGTCGACTTGATCGAGGAACACATCCTGGGAGCCGAGGAAGTCGATCAATCGTCCCGGCGTCGCCACCAGGATATCGACAATCTCGTTCTGCAACTGGTCCCGCTGCTTGTCGTAATTCATTCCGCCCACCACGGTCACCACATTGTGCCCGGTGTAGCCACAGAGCTGCTCCGCGTCCTTGGCAATCTGCAGCGCGAGTTCCCGGGTCGGCGCCAGCGCCAACACCCTGGGCTCGGAGGCAAAGCGGTCTTTGGCCGGCACGGGTATTTCCAGCAGGCTCTGGATGGCGGTAATCAGAAAGGCGGCGGTTTTACCGGTACCCGTCTGGGCCTGCCCGATCAGGTCTTCGCAGGCCAACGTAAACGGCAGGGTTTCTGCCTGTATTGGGGTGCAGTGGGTAAAGCCAATGTCGGTGATGGCGTTAAGCAGGCGAGAATCCAGATTCAGATCCTTGAAACGTACATCGGAACTGGTGGAGGGTGCTGAAGTCTCGAGTTCTGCCTCAGCCGTTGCAGGCGCCGTAGCCTGGGGGGTCGATGTTGTCATAAGCAGTCAGAATACCTTGCAGTCATTGGTTCACGGGGTGCCGCGTCTGGGTCGTCAGCCTGCCACGCTGCTGCAAACCGGTCTGCCGTGCCATAAAATGTTTTGAGTGTCCGTAAAAACTGATCAGCCCGCGCCGGCAGCCCCTCTTTCAGGTACCTGTTCGCCTGGGCTCTTACGTTGCGCCGAAAGCCCGCTTCGTCAACGGCGCCAATACCGGACAGGTTATCAACACTGATGTGGAATCGGAAACCTGCCGCAACAGAAAACAACCACTCCAGCGCCTGAGGCTTCACTTCGACCTGCTCGAACGCGGTTTGCTGTTCCTTGTCGCGGCCATCAGGGCAATACCAATAACCATAATCAAGCAGCGTCCGCCGGTGCTCACCGGCAATGCACCAGTGACTGATTTCATGCAGCGCACTGGCATAATAGCCATGGGCAAAGATAACCTGTGCCGGCTGGTGTTCACCAGCTTCCGGTACATACTCGGGTTCATCGCCGCCGCGGACAAGAACTGTCCGGTAGTGTTCCCGGAACAAGTCGTTGAACAGCATGATAAGATCAGTTGGATGGTGCTTCATGGATCGGCTATTGTGCGGCTTTAATGGCCGCAATACCAGAGGGAACTTTCACCAAAGCCTCGTGTCCACCGGATGCCCAGACAATCGTCAGACAACACTCACCCACCCGTTTCGAGCTTACCAAAAGACCACAGATTCTATGGCCTCAGCAATCCGGACTTTCACCACTCACTGGCTCACCCTGCTCTGCATGGCACTCGCCTTAACCACCCCCATGGCCATCCAGGCCGCCCTACCGGGCAGTCTGTTTGGAGCAGTCCAGGCCGAGTTCCTCCCGGTTGATGAGGCGTTGCCATTCAACTTCACCACCGAAGGCAACAACCTGACACTGAGCTGGAATGTGGCACCGGGACACTACCTGTACAAGGATCGGATCACAATCCTGCCTGACGACGATCAGGTCAAGGTGGGCGCTCCATCCTTTAGCCGCCAAGGCACGGTGACCGAAGATGACTATTTCGGTGAAGTGACGGTCTTTTACGAGCCAGTGACTGTCACTCTGCCGGTTCAGCTGCCCGACCACCTGACTGAGGCCAGCTTCCAGGTCACCTATCAAGGCTGTGCCGAGGCGGGCCTGTGTTACCCGCCACAAACTCGAGAGGCGCTGTTCTTTCTGCCGAGCAGCGAACCTTCGACTGCCGTTGGAACGGGTGCAGCCTCCGCACCGCCCCAGGATACGGAAACCGCGGCTGGCCTGGCCGGATTTCTGGCGGATCGATCCATACTGGCCATTGCCGGGGTGTTTCTCGCACTGGGACTCGGCCTGACCTTTACCCCTTGCGTGCTGCCGATGGTGCCCATCATCTCGGCGCTGGTATCCAGCCGCAATACCCAGACCACCGCTCACGCCCTGCTCCTGTCCGTCAGCTACGTCCTGGGCATGGCACTCACTTACGCCCTGGCAGGGGTAATCACAGGTCTGCTGGGGGCCAGCTTCAACCTCCAGGCGCAGCTGCAGTCCCCCTGGGTGCTGAGCGCTTTCGCGGCCCTGTTTGTGGCCTTTGCCCTGTCCATGTTCAACCTCTACGACCTTCAGTTACCGCGCTTCATTCGCGACCGGCTGAACCAGGCAAGCCACAAACTTACCGGCGGACGGGTGGCCAGCCTGTTTGCCATTGGCGCCATTTCGTCGTTGATTGTCTCGCCCTGCGTTTCAGCGCCCCTGGCCGGAAGCCTCCTCTACATCAGCACCACCCAGGATGCGGTGGTTGGCGGCGTGGCATTGTTTGCGCTGGGGCTTGGCATGGGCCTGCCGCTCATTCTGGTGGCGGTCGGTGGCCGTCGTTTCCTGCCGGCATCCGGCCAGTGGATGAATGTAGTCAAGTCCATTTACGGCATCATGCTGCTGGGCGTCGCAATCTGGCTGATTGAACGCCTCGTCGCTGACTGGGCGGCGCTGATCCTATGGGGTGTTCTGGCAACCGTGACCGGCGTTCAGCTCGGTGCTTTCGACTCCGCCAGAGCTGGCTGGGAACGAACCTGGAAAGGGCTGGGGCTGATCCTTTTTGTCTATGGCCTGGCCTTGCTGGCCGGAGCCATGACCGGCGCCAACGACCCGCTCAAGCCACTGGCGCCATTCACCGCACAAACAGCAACGTCATCCGGGGAATCACAGGACCACACGGTGTTTCTCCGGCTGTCTTCCCCGGAGCAGCTGCGCGCCGAGCTACGTCGCGCCAGCACACAAGGCCGGCCGGTAATGCTGGATTTCTACGCTGACTGGTGCATTTCCTGCAAGGTCATGGAGCGGGAGGTCTTCAACGCCCCGGACGTGCGACAGGCGCTGGAGCCCTATACGCTGCTTCAGCTGGACCTCACCGACAATACGCCGGCGCAACAGGCGCTGTTGAACGAATTGGGGCTGTTCGGCCCCCCGGCCATCCTGTTTTTTCAGCGGGACGGAAACGAAGCTGCGACGTTAAGAGTGTTGGGCGAAATGACCCGCTCTGAATTCCTGGATCACCTGACCAGGGCATCCGGCCTGGACATCGCTGACCAAGCGAACGTCAGCCGCCCCGCCGGATAAAGTAGACATACTCTGGACCGCCAGTGTCCTGGGCTACGAGCTCATGGTTCAGGAACTGGCAGAAACGAGGAATATCACGGGTGGTGGAAGGGTCCGTCGCGATCACCTTAAGAATGCCCCCTGGCGCGACTTCCGCAATTCGACCGTGCAACAGCATCACCGGCTCGGGGCAAAACAGCCCCCGGGCATCCAGTTCCAATTCATGCGCGGGTGTTTCCAAACTGACTTCCTCCTTTCGCAGGGTAATTTCAGAATACCGTGCTAAATTACTGTTTATAGATACCTAAAAGGGGCGAATCCAATACCCCCCAGCTCAACCATCAACAGTGAGGTTCTGCATGATTCGCGTATTAATAGAACGCCATATTGCCGAAACCCTGGAGGAACCCTACGAGGCCGGTTCACGCAGGGTACTGCAGGCAGCCGTGGCTGCACCCGGCTTTATCTCCGGGGAAACGCTGGTGGACACGCAAGATCCCAACCACCGCCTGACCCTGGCCAACTGGCGCTCCGTCGCCGACTGGGACCGCTGGTATCGATCCGAAAACCGCAAAGAGCTGATGACCGCGATTATACCGATGATGGATCAGGACGAGAAAATTACCATCCTGGAACAAAGTGGCCAGTAACCCACCGCGGGGCAATACCCGATTGGTTTGCTAAGGCGCCCATCCCGGGACGCAAACCCGGAGCATTGCCCCCAGACTATCTGCATCCGGCAGCCTTTGCCCTCCCTCAGGCGAAGCGGCGATAGTAGAGCAACCCTGCTGATTGCTCTATTTTGAATCTGTTTAACATCTGTACCCATCCATATCGGCTACACTGCGCCCTTCATTCATCTCTCGGGTTACTGCTGTTGGTGTTTGAGCTGGACCACGCCACAGCCATTAAGATCAACACCCTGTTCACTCTTATCGTCATCTGCACTCTCTTTATCATCGGCCTACTGCGCTGGCACAGCGGCCGTGCATACGCCAAGTGGTGCGTGCTGTCCTGGTCGCTGACGATTCTTGGAACCAGCTCCCATCCGTTGGCGGCCTTTGGTTTCTTGCCGGATTTCCTGTCCCACGAAATAACCATGCAAGCCGCCATAGGCGGTCAGATCGTGCTGCTGAACTATGCCATGGTTCAACGCTGGCGCCTGCTGAACAACCAGCTCCTTGCCGTCGAGCACGATGCAAAGCTGCGTCTGGAGCAGCAGGTTCACCAACGAACCGCCCAGCTGCGCGCCGCCCGGCTGGCAAATCGCAGTCAGAGCATCCGGCGAATAAAGCTGGCCGCATGCTGCGCCGCCTCTTCGATAAGGTCGTTCTGGCTCAGGCCGGATGCCTTCAACGGCTGAAAATCATGGTTTCCGCCTTCCAGCCAACGCAACTCGATCGGCAGCTCCCCTTCCAGCCGCTCCCGGAGTTCTTCCGGCTTGCCAAACGGATCACGACTCCCCTGAAGCACACAGACCGGGCACCAAAGTTGCGAAAAATGAGCCACCCGCCATTTGTCCAACTTCCCCGGCGGATGAAACGGGTAACCGAAACACAGGACGCCCTGGAACGTCCCGCGGTCCTCCGCTTCGGCTGCCAGCAGACTGGCCATTCGCCCGCCCATGGACTTGCCGCCAATAAATAGCGGTGTATCCGGCCCCGTTTCCTCCCGTAACCGGGCCAGCTGATCGCGAAAGCTGGCCAGCAGTTTTTCCGCGCGATCCGGCGGACGCTTGCGACCGTCCTCCCGCCGCTTCTGCATGTACGGAAATTCCATCCGCACCACTGTTACTCCGCGTCGAGCCAAGGCTTGGGCAAGCTCCTCCATAAACGGCGAATCCGCTGGCGCTCCGGCACCATGGGCTAGCAACAGTACCGCACCGGAATCAACGCCTTGCGCTTTAGTCGTATATCCCACCGTAGAATTCACCTGACCTCCATTTGCGATTATTATGTCGACACGTTTAGAGCCCCCTTAAGTCAACGAGTCAAACCGGCCCGGTCCGGTCGTCAACCACATTACTGTCGGGCGAGCTCAGCTTACCACGGCCAAGTCACGGTTCTCCTTAGACATTACGGCCCAGGTTGCTGATTTGAGTGATTTTGACAGGCTCGGACGTCTTGACCTGGGTCATTGCAAAGCCGTCACGGTTTCTCCATACTTGCGCCCGCACATTTCCCCACTCTAAATCCATTGGTAAGGCTATGAGCACAGTAAATCCAAACCTGACATACAACTATAAGGTGGTGAGACAGTTCGCCATCATGACAGTGGTATGGGGTATTATCGGGATGAGCCTGGGTGTGCTGATTGCAGCACAACTCGTCTGGCCCTCAGTAAACCTGGACCTGCCCTTCACCCACTTCGGCCGACTGCGGCCGCTGCACACCAACGCCGTCATCTTCGGTTTTGGTGGAAGTGCCCTGTTTGCAACTTCCTACTATGTTGTCCAGCGTACCTGTCAGGCACGCCTGTTCTCTGACGGCCTCGCCCAGTTTACCTTCTGGGGCTGGCAAGCTGTGCTGGTGGCCGCGGTCCTCACCCTGCCACAAGGCCTTACCTCCACCAAGGAATACGCTGAGCTGGAATGGCCGATCGACATCCTGATCGCCGTAGTCTGGATTTCCTACGCCATCGTTTTCTTCGGCACTGTCGTCAAGCGGAAGGCGCCGCACATTTACGTTGCCAACTGGTTCTATGGCGCGTTCATCATTACCGTAGCGGTACTGCATATCGGCAACAACCTCGCCTTGCCGGTCAGTGCGTTCAAATCCTACTCCCTGTATGCCGGCGTAACCGACGCCATGATGCAGTGGTGGTGGGGCCATAACGCAGTAGGCTTCTTCCTGACCGCTGGTTTCCTGGGCATGATGTACTACTTCGTTCCCAAGCAGGCGGGTCGTCCGGTTTATTCCTACCGTCTGTCCATCGTGCATTTCTGGGCACTGATCGCCACTTACGTCTGGGCCGGTGGTCACCACCTGCACTACAGCGCACTGCCCGACTGGGCTCAGACCGCTGGCATGGTCATGTCCCTGATTCTGCTGGCACCAAGCTGGGGCGGCATGATCAACGGCATGATGACCCTGTCCGGAGCCTGGCACAAACTGCGCACCGACCCGATTCTGCGCTTCCTGGTGGTGTCCCTGTCGTTCTACGGCATGTCCACCTTCGAAGGTCCGATGATGGCCATCAAGACCGTCAACGCGCTCTCTCACAACACCGACTGGACCATCGGTCACGTTCACTCCGGCGCCCTGGGCTGGGTTGCCATGATCAGTATCGGTGCCATTTACCATCTGGTTCCGAAGCTGTGGGGCGTACGTGAGATGTACAGCACCGCACTGATCAACGTGCATTTCTGGCTGGCTACCGCAGGCACCGTCCTGTACATCGTCGCCATGTGGGTCAACGGCATCATGCAGGGTCTGATGTGGCGCGCGGTTAACAGCGACGGCACCCTGACCTACAGCTTCGTGGAAGCCCTGGAAGCCTCGGGCCCAGGCTACTTCGTCCGTTGGTTGGGCGGCGTAATCTTTGTCTCCGGCATGCTTGTGATGGCCTACAACGTCCGCATGACCATCAAGCAGAAAGATGCCGTAGCGGTTGACGACGCAGCACCGCAGGCCGCCTGAGAGGAGTAGAGAGACCAATGAGACACGACATTGTAGAAAAGAATATTGGCCTCATGGCCCTGCTGATCGTTCTGGTCATCAGCGGCGGCTTCCTGGTCGAAGTGGTGCCCCTGTTTTTCCTGAAGGAAACCAATGAGCCTATCGAAGGCCTGGAGCCACTGAGCGCTCTTGAGCTGGAAGGCCGCGATATTTACATTCGCGAGGGTTGCCACGTTTGTCACACCCAGATGATCCGCCCGTTCCGTGCTGAAACCGAGCGCTACGGTCATTACTCGGTGGCCGGCGAATACGTCTATGAGCATCCGTTCCTGTGGGGCTCCAAGCGCACCGGTCCGGACCTTGCACGGGTCGGCGGTCGCTATTCCGATGCCTGGCAGCGTATGCACCTGTTCGATCCCCGCAGCGTGGTTCCTGAATCCAACATGCCGGCTTTCCCCTGGCTGTTCGAGAACAAGATTGACCACACTGACACCGCCACCAAGCTGACGGTCATGCGCAAGCTGGGCGTGCCCTACACCGACGAGCAGATTGCCAATGCGACTGCCGAGGTGGAAGGCAAGTATGAAATCGAAGCCCTTGTTGCCTACCTGCAGCAGCTGGGAACAGTGATTTCCACCAAACGGTGATCGCAATGGATATTAATGAGGTACGCGGTATCCATACCCTTCTGGTCATGATTGCCTTTTTGGGCATCTGCTGGTGGGCGTACAGCGCCCGCCGCAAGAAGCCCAACGACGAAGCGGCAAACCTGCCCTTTGACGATGACGACATTGATCGCCGTACCCTGGAAAACGAAAAGACGGAGAAGAAACAATGAGTACCTTCTGGAGCATCTGGATCAGTGCGATCGTGCTCGGTACCATCTTTGGTTGCTGGTGGCTGCTGGTTGCAGTGCGTAAAGGCCAGACCACGGATACAGAAACCGACCGGACCACAGGCCATTCCTTCGACGGCATCGAGGAGTACGACAACCCGATGCCGAAGTGGTGGTATTACCTGTTTATCACCACCTGCATCTTCGCGCTGGGTTACCTGGCGCTGTACCCGGGACTGGGCAGCTTCAAGGGGCTGTTTGGCTGGACTCAGCACAACCAGTGGGAAAAGGAAGTCCAACAGGCCGAGGCCCGTTACAGCGAGATCTACGCGCAATACGGCAACACCGCTATCCCGGAACTGGCGCAGAACGACGAAGCCATGAAGATGGGTCAGCGTCTGTTCGCCAACAACTGCGCGGTGTGTCATGGTTCTGCTGGCCGTGGCTCCATCGGCTTCCCCAACCTGACGGATGAAGACTGGCTGTACGGTGGCGATCCGGACACCATCCTCCACACCATCACCCAGGGGCGCCAAGGTGCCATGCCGGCCAAGGGCATGATGCCAAACATGAACGCCCAGCAAGTCGACCAGGTGGTCAACTACGTGCTGAGCTTCAGCGAGCGCGCCGTTGACGCGGAAGCGGCCGAAGCCGGCAAGCAGGTGTTTGCCCAGGCCTGCGCCGCCTGTCATGGCCAGGACGCCAAGGGTACGCTGGCCATGGGCGCCCCCAACCTGACCGACAACGTCTGGCTCTACGGCAGCACCTACGACCGCATCAAGGATACGGTCATGTACGGCCGTCAAAACCAGATGCCGGCTCAGAGCGGACGGTTGAGCGAAGACCAGATCCATATCCTCGCCGCCTACGTCTACAGCCTGTCGAACTAAAGTACCCGGACGCTGTCTGTGTGACAGCGTCCGAGTCTTTTGAACCCTGTGTCCGACTTGCTCGGGTACAGGCTTGAAAAGACTTAAAACGCCCGATTGATTCCCAGTACGCCCCAAACGCCGGCCCTAAGCCAGGCGCGGCGGCAGTGGACCGCTTCGGCGCGTTATCCCCTCAATGGGAGGTATAGATGAGCAGTCAGATTCCGGTAAAGCAGATCGACCCTAACCCTGACGCCTCCAAAAATAACAACAAACCAGAGACCGTCGAGCTCTACGCCAGCCGAAAGAAAATCTACGTCAAGGAAGTCAAAGGCCTGTTCCAACGCCTTCGCTTTGTCAGCCTGTGGGGACTGATGGGCATGTACTTCCTGTTCTGCTGGATCACCGTCAATGACCAGCCACTGATTCACTTTGACCTGCCAGCCCGCGAGTTCCACCTGTTCGGTGTTACCTTCTTTCCCCAGGATTTTTTCCTGTTATCGGGGATGCTGATCATCGCCGCGTTCGGCCTGTTCTTTATTACCACGCTGTTTGGTCGGGTCTGGTGCGGCTATACCTGCCCCCAGACCGTGTGGACCTTTATCTTCATGTGGGTGGAGGAGCGGATTGAAGGCAGCCGCAATAAACGCATGAAGCTGGACAAAGCCCCCAACTCTGCCGGGAAAGTGGCCAAGAAGTCGCTAAAGCACACCGCCTGGCTGGCCATCGCACTGGCCACGGGGATGACTTTTGTTGGCTATTTCTACCCCATTCGCGAACTCGCCATCGACCTGGTCACACTCGATGCCAATGGCTGGGCCTACTTCTGGGTGGTTTTCTTCACCGGGGCTACCTACCTCAACGCAGGCTGGATGCGGGAGCAGGTATGCCTGTATATGTGTCCCTATGCGCGGTTCCAGTCAGTGATGTTTGATGCCGACACCCGGGTGGTGTCCTATGACCCCAATCGTGGCGAACCCCGGGGCGGGCGCAAGAAATCCGCCAGCAAGGACGATCTTGGCCTGGGGGACTGCATCGACTGCGGTCTCTGTGTCCAGGTTTGCCCCACTGGCATCGACATTCGCGACGGTCTGCAGTACGAGTGTATCGGCTGCGCCCTGTGTATCGATGCCTGCGACAGCGTGATGGATAAAATGGACTATCCCCGCGGCTTGATCCGCTATACCACCGAAAACGAACTTGAGGGCATGACCTCTAAACTGCTGCGTCCACGCACCTTCGGTTATGGCGCAGCCCTGGCGCTGATGATCGGCGCCATTGTCTTTACCCTCATCACCCGGGTGGCAGCGGAACTGGATGTGCTGCGGGACCGGGGCGCGCTGTTTAACTACAACGGCCGCGGGATGGTTGAAAACTCCTACACCCTGAAGGTCAGCAATCTCAGTGAAATACCGCAAACCTACCAGGTTTCGGTATCCGGATTGGAGAGCCTGATACTGACCTCCCGCACGGAAGTCTCGGTGGCCAGCGGCGAACATCTGTCACTGCCCGCGGTGGTGGAAGTGGATCCCGCAAAAATGACGGACAGCAACAACATCATCACCTTCCGGCTGCAATCCCTTACCGATGCCACGGTGACGGTCGAAACCGAAAGCCGATTTGTCGGCCCCAGAAACTAATTCCAGACAACGGTCCCCGTGAGAGAACCCAAGATGACTCAAGACAGCCCTGTAAGCCCATGGTACCGCCAGCCCTGGTTCTGGTTCCTGCTGATCTTTCCCACAGCGGCCATCATCTGGTGCGCCTTCATGATCACCATGGCCATCAAGACCGAGAGCGCGATGGTGACGGACGATTACTCCAAAGAAGGCAAGGCCATCAATCTCGAACTGGCCCGGGATGCCCGTGCCGCAGAGCTGGGACTGAGCGCCCGTCTCGACGTTTCCGACAATCGGATTGCGGTGGCGCTGCAGGCAACAGCCGCCGACCTTGCCTACCCCTATCTGATCCTGCAGGTGTACCACCCCACTCTGGAAGAGCGGGACCGCACCGTCCAGCTTAGCCCTGTTTCAGAAAGCGCTTTCTCGGGCCAGCTACCCAGAAACATGGACGGCCGCTGGTACCTTGACCTTCGCGGCCCGGACAACGACTGGCGCCTCAAGGGCGAGCTCACTCTGCCAGCAACCGATTCATTGATGCTCAAGGCTGCGGGCAATCACGCCGGGTGAGCGAATTGGACTGTTTCCATTGCGGCGAGCCGGTTCTGGTCGACTCGCCCATTACCCTCAAAATAGATGGGGACACTCGGGCATTCTGCTGTTACGGCTGTCGCTCGGTGTGCGAAACCATTGATGCCGAAGGTCTCAGTGGCTTTTACCAGCACCGGACTGCGCCGGCCGTTACACCCCGGGATCTGACGCCCACCGAACTCGATCAGCTCAGGGAGCTGGATCATCCGCTGCTGCAATCGTCGTTTGTGGCTCCAGTCAAAGCAGGCCTGGAGGCGCAGCTGCTGATTGAGGGAATTACCTGTGCCGCCTGCATCTGGTTGCTGGAAAAACACCTGGCGCAACGGCCCGGAGTGATTGCCTTCTCGGTCAACCACACCACCCAGCGGGCCAGGCTGATGTGGCAGCCGGAACAGTCATCCCTCAGCGACCTGGTGATCGCCATTCACCAACTGGGCTATCGCGCCAAACCCTACCGTGCTGACGAGGCGGAGCTGGCACTGAAGGCCGAAAAGCGCAGCTCGCTGATTCGGCTGTGTGTTGCCGGCATCGGCATGACGCAGAGCATGATGCTGGCGTTTCCGCTGTATTTTGAGCTGGTCAGTGACCTGTCGCCCGACTTCATCCAGTTTTTCCGCTGGGTGAGCCTGCTGGTGGCCACTCCGGTGGTGTTTTACAGCGCCCGCCCGTTCTTCCGCAATGCCCTCAGAGACCTTCGTAGCCGCCACCTCACCATGGATGTGCCGGTGGCCACCGCCATTGGGCTGGCGTACGTGGCCAGCGCCTGGGTCACGGTTGCCGGAGGCGACGAGGTCTATTTCGAATCGGTCTGTATGTTCACGTTCCTCCTGTCCCTGGGACGCTACATTGAAATGCAGGCCCGTTATCGCGCCGGCCTAACGAGCAATGCGCTGGCAGGCGTACAGCCCACCGTCGCCGCTCGCGTCCATGGCGACAGCACCGAGCTGGTGGCCACCCACGAACTGCAGCGCGGCGACACCATTCGCGTCAAACCCGGTGAAGCCATGCCGGTCGATGGGATTATTCTGTCGGGCCGCTCGACGCTGAATGAAGCCGCCCTGACCGGAGAGTACCTGCCTGAAACCCGAGTTCCCGGCGACTCGGTCCATGCCGGCAGCATCAATGGCGAGAACCCGCTGACGGTTCGCGTCGAAAACAGCGGCGCCAATACCCGTCTGTCCGGCATCCTGCGCATTCTGGACCGGGTACAGGCGGAAAAACCGAAAATCGCCAGAACCGCTGATCGCATCGCCGGAGTTTTTGTCAGCCGTATCCTGATCCTGTCGCCGCTGGTCTGGTTCGGCTGGTGGCTGGCCGGCGCCGACAATGCCTTCGATATCACCCTGTCGGTGCTGGTGGTAACCTGTCCCTGCGCGCTGTCTCTGGCCACACCCACCGCGATCACCAGTGCCACCATGAAGCTGCGCAAGCTGGGATTCCTGCCCAGCCGCGGACACACACTGGAGTCCCTGAATGCCATCGATACCGTTGTGTTCGATAAAACCGGGACTCTGACCCGTGGCGAGCTGTCGCTGGTACTGACCCACAGTTGTTCCGACCTCGATCAGGCCCAGCTCCAGGCGATCGCGGCTGGCCTTGAATCGGCCTCGGAGCATCCCATCGCCAAGGTATTCCGACCCTATCGGGCAGCACCGATTGCACAGATCGAGAACCACTTGGGCGGTGGGCTGTCCGGGCTCTGGCAGAACCAACCTGTGGCCATTGGCCATGCCGAATTTGTCAGCCAGTACACCCATTCGCCGGCGCCGGAGTGCCCGGATGACCACGGTATCGTCATCTGGCTGGGCATGGAAAACCGCTGGCTGGGCTGTTTTGTACTCGACGACCAGGCCCGAGAGGATGCCGCCAGCACCGTCACTGCCCTACGCCACCGGGGCATCCGCAGTGTCCTGCTCAGCGGCGATCGTTCCGGGCACGTTGACCGGATCGCCAGCCAGGTAGGCATCGATGAGGCCTTCGGCCAGTGTTCGCCGGAGGACAAACTGAGCCATCTGCAGCAACTGAGGGCGCAGGGCCATCACATTCTGATGGTGGGTGACGGCCTCAACGATCTGCCCTCCATGGCCGGGGCCGGGGTGTCCGTGGCCATGGGTAGTGCTGCCGACCTGACCCAGCTCCGGGCCGATGCCATTTTGCTGAATGGCCAGCTGAAACAGCTGGTGCAGGCCCTGACCACCGCGCAGGAGACGCGCCGGGTCATTCGGCAGAACATGGCCTGGGCCCTGGGCTACAACCTGTGCGCGCTGCCACTGGCGGCCGCCGGCCTGGTGCCACCCTGGCTGGCCGCCATCGGCATGTCACTCAGTTCGCTGGTGGTGGTACTGAACGCCCTGCGACTGGGGCGTGCGCAAGACCCGAAAGCTGAACCACGGCCTGCCATTGGGGTAGAATACCCAGAGCTTCCCTAGTGTCCCTGATCACGTTCGCCATCGGGACCCACCGCACGAGGTTTAATTGTGTATATCGTCATGATTCTGGTCCCGGTCACCCTGATCCTGGTTGCCCTGGGCATCATGCTGTTTTCCTGGGCCGTCAAGAATGGCCAGTACGATGATTTGGAGGGCCCTGCACACCGTATCCTCTACGATGACGACAAGGATCTGATCCCGGACGAAGCGCGCCAAACGGAGCGCGCAACCGCCGAGCCTGCCGACAAGGGACAGCCAAATCCCACGAGCGATTCCAGCAAAGATCACTCCGCTTGATGGCAGGCGAACTCTACCTGGGCTATTTCAGCGCCTTCCTGATCGGCTTGCTGGGCAGTACGCACTGCCTTGGCATGTGCGGGGGCATCAGCGCCTCGCTTTCCATGAGCCTGCCACTGGGCCGGGGCTTCCGATTTCGTCAGAGCCTGATGCTGCTGGCCTTCAACGGCGGACGTATCGGCAGCTACGTGGTGCTGGCGTCACTCATCGCGATCCTGAGTACCGGAGCGGCCAGCCAATGGGCGCAGCTTGCTCCGTATCTGCGAACCGCGGCCGGCGTGCTGTTGATCCTGATGGGCTTGTCGATGGGGCAGTGGTGGCAGGGGGTGCGCTACGTCGAAAAGCTGGGCGCCCCACTCTGGCAGCGCCTGTCCCCCCTCACCCGCCGTTTCATCCCGGTACAACGACCGAGCCAGGCGCTGGCGCTGGGGGGGCTGTGGGGCTGGCTACCTTGCGGACTGGTGTACAGCACCCTGGGCTGGGCCGCGCTCCAGCCCTCGGTACCGTCGGCGGCGGCAACCATGCTGTGCTTTGGCCTGGGGACCCTGCCCTCCATGCTGGCCACCGGCTATGCCGCCGCCGGCATTCGCCGTCTCCAGCAACACCAGGGCTTTCGCAAGCTGACAGGACTGCTGCTGATCGCGTTCGGAATCTGGACGCTGCCGCTCTCGACGCTGACCTGACCGCGCCTTATCAGATATTCAGCACATCCAGGCGACCATAATCCTGCTCAGCCTCAGCACTGACCGCGTCGTCAGAACGCCCCGCCGACAATCGGCCGTTACGAAAATCGAACAGGCTGGTGTCGGCCAGGTGGGACGGCTCGACGTTGCAGATGGCCCGGAACATGCTCTCCAGCCGACCGGGGTTCTGTTTATCCCAGGCCTGCAGCATATCCTTGATCACCTGGCGCTGCAGATTCTCCTGAGATCCACACAGATTGCAGGGGATGATGGGGAAATCTCTCAGGACAGCGTAACGGGCAAGGTCTTTTTCCCGACAGTAGGCCAGCGGCCGGATAACCGTATTGCGCCCGTCGTCACTGTGAAGCATGGGCGGCATGGTTTTCAGCTTGCCGCCATAAAACATGTTGAGGAACAGGGTTTCCAGCAAATCGTCCCGATGATGGCCCAGGGCAATTTTTGTAACCCCGTGCTCCTCGGCAAAATTGTAGAGAATTCCGCGACGTAGCCGTGAACAAAGGCCGCAGGTGGTCTTCCCTTCGGGAACTTTTTCTTTGACAATACTGTAGGTATCTTTTTCTATAATATGATACTCAATACCTAGTTTGGCCAAGTATTCCGGCAGAACCTCTTCGGGAAATCCGGGTTGCTTCTGATCCAGATTGACCGCAATAAGTTCGAAGGACACGGGCGCGCTTTTCTGCAGATTGAGCAGTATGTCTAGCATGGCGTAGGAGTCCTTGCCGCCGCTCAGGCAGCACATGACCTTGTCGCCAGCTTCAATCATGGAGAAATCGGCAATGGCCTGCCCCACTTCCCGGCGCAGGCGCTTCTGGAGCTTGTTGAGTTCGAGCTTCTGTTTCCGGGCCGCTTCCGCCGCCTGCGGTTCGAGCGGGTTGGTGGTGGATACGTCGTCAGACACAGTCATTACGTCAGGCATACAGGCTAAGTTCGATCGGTCAATGAACGGGGCATTATACTCGGGCCTGAAATCCAAGGACAGGATACAGTTATGGATATACTGGAAACCCACCAACGTCCGCTGGGCAAGCGGGAACGCAATCGAATCAACAACCGCCGAGCCATCCTGGAGGCCGCGCGTACCTGTTTTCGCGAGAAAGGATTCGAGAACACCACCATCCGCGACATTGTTCGCCAGACGCGACTGGCCGCTGGCACCTTCTACAACTATTTCGCCAGCAAAGAGGACATTTTTGTCGCCCTGCTGACGGATTTCCTCAATCATCAGAACGATGCCCTCGGCCAATTGCGGCGGAGCGCTGACAGTACTGAGGATTTCATCGAATCCACCTACCTGGCGCTGTTCCGCGCTACCGCGCAAGACCCGCTGGTGTACGAGCTGGCTCATCGCAATGATCAGGCGATCAAAAAGCTGTTTGGCTCCGGCATCATGGGGCTCACCATGCTAACCCTGGAGGAGGACGTCCGCACCGCCATCGACCGCGGCCTGCTGCCCCCGGTGGATGTGGATTACCTGTGCGCGGCCTTCTTCGGCGTCGCGCTGGAACTGTCGGTCAAAGTGGCGCACCGGGCCAACGTCGACCCACAGGCCGGTGAACTGGAATCCCGCAGGGCCGCTAAATTTGCCACTCGCCTGTTTCTCGGCGGCCTGGAACACCTGACTGAGCTTTCATGATTACCCGGTGTTCAGTAAGCTGTTTGCCATGAACGCCACCCCTGCAGCACCCCAACCGCCTGACGATCGCCGCTGTCACCGCCGACTCACGGAGTTGGTCCAACAGCTGCTGATCGCAACTGAAAGAGTGCTGCGGGACCATCCCGAGGGCATGTCCGAGCTGGATCTGATCAAGGCGTTGCAAGCCGAGCCCTGGCAATTGCTGGCAGCGGTCGATTTTTCAACGCCGAGCCAACTTTACCCAGTGCACTTCCTGGTGTTCCACACCCTGTACCGGCTACGGGATCAGCTAGCGACGCAGGGCGAATCCCTGGTGATTTCGCCGCTATGTATTCAACTGGGC
The DNA here is from genome assembly GCA_041594735.1 of Marinobacter sp. Classification (GTDB taxonomy): domain Bacteria; phylum Pseudomonadota; class Gammaproteobacteria; order Pseudomonadales; family Oleiphilaceae; genus Marinobacter. The sequence goes on along the minus strand of JBFHLR010000001.1, from coordinate 21,599 downwards.
GCCAATACCCAGGTTGCCGGCGACGGGCTACCGGGTTCGCCCGATGGATTGCGAGCGTTCTATCTCGACCTGGACCAGTACCAACTGTCGGAGGAGGTAATTGAGCGAATGGTGGCGGATTTCTGGTCCGGCCGGGTAGGCCAATCAGCGGATGTCAGCGCATTGAGGCAGGCCGCCCGGGTTCTTGGCTTCGAGACTCTCCCCGAACAGTTTGACACGGTGAAGCGCCAGTTTCGTCGCGCGGTCATGACATCACATCCGGACCGAGGCGGCGACACCCAACGCATTCAGGCCCTCAACGAAGCCTTTGCCCTGATCAAAGCCCATTTCCGGCGGGCGTCCGGCCTCGGCTGAGTTGGCAATGGCAGGATCGGTGGTCGCCCTCACTCCGAGGTCGCGCGCAGACTGAGCAGGCCCGTTTGACGGTGGGGTATGACCCTGGGGCGGCGCCCATCGTCCACGACGGTTTGGTTATTCAGGTCGGCGTCCCGGGTGTACAGGAGCAGCCACCGCTCCCCACGAGCCGGAAAGACCGGCAAGTGCGCTTGCAGGTAACCGTGACTGTGCCAGGACTCCGGGGTATAGGCAGCCACCAGGTCAGTGACAATCCTGACCGGCGCAAGACGGCTGTCGAGGAAGGCCACCGAGGGCACGAACAGGCCATCGTCATCGAAGGATCTGAGCTGCAACACAAAGCTCGGAGGTAACCTGTCGGTCGGCAACTGCACCAGACGATACCGGCTCTGACCGCTAACAAAGTTATGGGTCGGCGACTGGGCATCGACATTCACTGAAAACTCCCGCCCCAATTGCCATTGCTGGGTCTGTATCAACCCGAGCCGATCGCAGCATTGACTGGACCAGCGCTGGAAGTAGCTTTGACTCGGTGGCTCTATTCCGAGTACTTGGAACGCCGCCGGCGCTTCTGCTGACCCAGGCTGTTGCGAGGCACGGTCGCCGGACTGGAAGACACTGGCGGGCGTCAGCGCCACCGGGGGTATGACCACGCCACGTTCGACCATCGACCGGGTATCGGGACGGTAGTAACTTACCCGGACGTTGCCCTGCGCATCGCGCCAGGTAAAGTACGGCTGAGGATCCCCTTCCCGGATAAAGCCAACGGCCTCCAGCGCGTTGCCATCCGGGTAGTTTTCCAGGTTGTATTCGTCATGCCCCGCCGGCTCAGGCTGAGCTGCTGCTGCCCCCTGCGAGGCAACCGTTTCGATGGGGCGATCATCCACCACCTGCCCCGGTTGCGATTGGATCGAAGACTGACGTACCCGGCCCTGCTCATCCACCCAGGTAAAATAATCCGCGCCCTGGCCCTGAAGACCGCTCGCAGACTGACAACCCGCCAGCCCCGCTGTCGTCAGTGTCAGCACCAGCGCCAGACACCCCCGCCTCACTACTCGGCGTGTGCCCATATCAATTCTGCCCTGTGTCCAATCCAATCCTTACCCTATCAGAATTTTGTCCGGAAACTGAGGCCGGCCATCACCACCCGTAGGGAGGTTTTTATATCCAGGCCGGCGTAAGGGTTGTAGATGATGTTGGTAATGTTGTCGCAGTTGACGTTACAACTGGTGTCCGCCGGGATGGTCTCAACCGAATGCAGATAGCTCAGATTCATGTCGATCTCGGTGTCCTTGTCCCAGCGATAGCCCAGGCCGACGCTGTAGAGGTTGGCGCCGCCAAAAGGCGCCATGATCTGACGCTGATCATCGGGAATGACCGAGTCCCGGATCTCCACACCCGCCCGCAGGTCAAGTCGCGAAGAAGCATGGAACTCCGCCCCGAATGCCCAGTTCCACTGATCCTTGAAGCCCAGCGGCAAACGCAGCGAATTGGCGGTGGCATTGTCCGGCGACAGGATGCGCGCCGCATTCAGAAATTCCAGGTTGCGGTCAAACTGGAACACAAAGGCGTCCCATTGCTTGTAGTCGGTCCAGCCCACGTCCACATTCAGGGTCAATTTGGGATGGACATCCACGCTGATGCCGGTCTGGAAGTGCTGGGGATACACCAGATCCATGCTCACATTCCCCGCTTCCCTGGGGGCGCCCGAGGGCAGGCTGAGAATGGCCGAGGTGATCGCCCCAATGACCGAGCCGTTGAGTCGCTGCCAGAATCCGGACCAGTCGTCGGTGTACTCGATCTCAAAGCTGCCCTTGAGATTCATGTCCGCTTCCGAGGTATAACTGGCGCCCCAGCTGAACCAGTCAGTGGGCTCCCACATTACCCCCACCGCATAGGTTGGTGACAGGGTTTCCTGAACATTGATGTTGAGCGCACCGATATCGTCCCAGGGGCCGACATTACCCCCACAGAGGGCTATCCAGGGCTGCAGGGGCTCGTTGCCGGATTCGCAGTTAAACGCATCCTGGAGAATCTCCGCCACCCCCAGCAGCATATTGGGGGCGCGCATGAACTGGTCCGCCGCGATGCCCATGTGAGACAGGTGGATGCCTACGCCGACGGCCCATTCATCGTTGATCTCGTAGGCCACCGTCGGGGAAAGGTAGGTTGTCCGCTGTAGCGCGGTCGCCCTGGGCTGATAACGACCGGGATCATCCGCATCGCGATAGAAGCCGGCGGCCATGGGCAGGTAAAAGGCATTACCAAAGGTCAGCTTGGAGCCCGGCCGCTTGATGCTGATGCCCACGGACGGGGCAATGGCGGGCCCTGGCGGTGTGCGCAGGATGCCGTAACCGGGCACGTATAGGGCCACGTTGTTGGTATGGCTGTGAGAATTGGCCACCGGGTCCCGCTGCTCACCGGTGTTGGGATCGATCTCCAGGCCGTCGATGCCGAAGATTTCGTAACCGTCGGGGGCGTGGAAATCCGCGTCGATGTCGAGGTAAACACTCATCAGGTTTACTTCGAGTTGCCGGTCATCCAGCTTGCTCAGGCCGGCCGGATTGTAATGAATGGCCATGACACCGGGGGGATCCGCGGTAACGGCATTTCCCAGCGCCAACGCCTTGGGGTGAATGGTGAGGTTCTGCGCCAATTGAGCGTGCGCACCGCACGAGACGCTGGCCGCCACCATCAACCCGAGAATCTGTTTTTTCTGGCTCAGCTTTGCCATGAGATTATTCCCTTCCCGAATGCGCCATCAGCTCAGATCAGTCTTTAAGGCCGGAGAAATTGATGGGCAGGGACAACCCCAGGGAAAAGTCCGGAGCATCTTCGGTAAGCCCGATGCCCAGGCTGGTATTGACGATGGTGGTGTCACTCACTCGGGTACCCAGAGACATGCTGAGAAAGCCGGTCACCTGGTCCTGAGCCACCGCTTCCGAACCGTCGCTGAACGACAACACGGTTTCGTCGCTGTAGCTGATTTGAGCGGACACACTCAGGGAAATGTCGTAGGAAAGGGAGTAGGCGAAGCCTGCCGATCCGGAAAGCCCAAAGCCCGGCTCGACTTTTTGCAGCAAACGGGCTCCACGCACCTGGTTAAGGTCGTCCTCCGGGAAGTTGTAGGAGACACTGGTAGATCCGAAGATCACCACTGGATCCAGCACCTTTGACAGGCTGGCACCGCCGGAAACGGTGTAGTAGCCGCTGCCAGTAGACAGCTGTCGTCTGATGTCAATTTCGTAGGGACTTACGCCGGTCTTGGTGGATAGGGAGCCGAACAGGGTAGTGCTCATCTTGCCCGGCACATAGGCCAGAGGCTGCCAGCGGGCGGTGAAAGAGACGTCGCCGAAATCGTAAACGTTCAACTCATCCTGCGTATCGTACTTCACCACCAGCGGCACCCGGGTGCCAACTGTCAGATTGTCGAGCAGGCCGTAGTCGTAGGCAAAGGCGTTGGTGAAACTGTGAGTGGCGGATGGCACCACATCCAGGTTCTGCACACTGCCACCGGTGATCGCCAGATCCAGTCGCTGATCGCTGGTGTAGGAATAATCCAGGGAATAATTCAGCGAGTGGCTGCCTTTCTTTTGCAGTGAATAGTTTTTCTCAGCCGCCTGGAACACTTCTTCCAACTGCTGGGAGGCATCTTCATCCCCTTCTTGCTGGGCCAGGGCCTCCCGGGCCCTGTCCACGCCCTGTTCCTGGGCCGCTGCCCAGGTCGGCAGCAAACTGGCCATCGAACAAAGGATACAGCCTCGCACGAACCAACGATTCATCCCAACTCCCTACTTTATACTTATATGTGGTGCTAACACCCGGGTCTGGATTCCGGGGGTTTAGTTGCGACGGTAATGAAGGTGTTTTCGGGTATTCTCCACGGTGCCGTCGGGATTATTCTTTTGCTGTTCCAGCAAATTCTGAATGCGACGCTCGGTCGCTTCATGGAATACCGGAATCTGCTCATACGCCAGCAACGTCATGGTCTGGTCGTCCACAAATCTCAGGTCTTCTTCCTTTAGTTCCAGGGCATCGAACGGCTGCTCACTGCCCGGAAACACGATGAAAAGCACATTGTCGTCCCATTTTTCCTCAAACTGGCTCAGGGTGAACGAGATATTGCCCACCGAAGGGTCAGCCAGATACACCCGACCGTCACGAATGGTCCGCAGGACGACGAAATGTTTGAAACCGGCGTGATGGATCGGAACGATGGCGGGGTGATCCAGATCAACCAGATCCTCAACGGTAGCGCGAAAGCCCCCTGAAGGATAACCAAGGGCCGTCACCAGCCGTTTCATATCCAGCATGGAGAAGGCCCTTCGCTCCACGATGCGTTCACTCTCGCCATAGTGCAGCAGGCCTTCCATCACCTGGCGCTCGGTCAGGTTCCGGCCCAGGTAGTAGGCCAACACGGTGGTCAGCGCGGCACTGCCGCAGCTGTAGTCGTAGGCCTGACGGACAATATTGCGGTAACGCTGCTCGACCAGAGGTTCAACCACCACATCGGATCGCAGCTCGATGGGGCCGGCATCGATATCCTGCTCAATAATCACCACCCCCCGTTCATGAGGCTCTACAACCGTTGCCTCCTGCACGATAGCGAAGGTCATGAGGGATCCAGCCAGCACCAGCAGCATGATTAAGTGGGTGTCCTTCTAATTATTGTGATGGATGATGGTTGTCTGAAGCGGATGCCATAAGCCGCGCAGGTGAGACTTTGCTACAAATGAAAAGCCTGCTACATCACCGTTACATCTTGTTACCGTACGATACCCGATAACCACGGGGCTGAAAGATAACTGTGCCTCAAATCTATATCGGCAAATCGGGTCATCAGGCCAGAAATTGAGAACTGGTTCAACGCACCATGAATCACACCAGCCCGGTATGGAACACGGCTGATTTTAGTGGCTCGAGCGCAGCAGCCAGGGTAGCCCACTCCCCATTCCGGCCCACCCCGTCACCTGGCTTCGGCACAGCTGACGCAGAAGGTGGTGTAGGGAAGAATCTGCAGACGTCGAGGATCAATGGGCTTGCCACAACGCTCGCAGTCGTCACCCTCCCCGGCTTCAATTCGCTCAAGGGCGTGATTCACCTGTGCCAGCTCGGCGCGCGACTCCGCTTCGAGTCCATCGACCACTTCGTCGTTCTGGGTCTCAATGGCCTGCTCCGCGAAATCCCGCGGGATGGCACCGTCCTCCCGATGCTGATGGGCCTGGTAACGTTTGAGACGGGCGAGCAGGTCCGCCTTCAATGCCTGCAGCTCGGTTTTGCGGTCACTCATAGACTTGCTCCCTTTTGATATCGCCAGCTTGGAGGGCTCGACGCAAGGCCGTCAGGGTCAGTGCCAAAGTGCAATGAATCGCGTTCGACTACGTACTCTATAGCATAAGCCTGTTCGGCCCTTGATGCCCGCCATAATTCCCCGTACCACCCTGGGGGCACACTCAGTTCGGCAAGTTACAAACAACCACACCAAGTGCCCAAAACGCCAATAGGGACGTGACGATTCAGACCATCTTTAGTGATTTGATCGGCAGCCCCAAGAAAATATCCAGGCATGACCAGTGACTGGCATTAGTTCATTTAGAAGAGGATGCACCAACTTTGCGCCAGGGACGATTGGCGAAATGGCAGCAAGGCAACATAACCAGTTCGACGGATCACATTGACGGGGCGCCATCACCCTGCCAGAGTCTTGTTGGATACACTACGAGCGAACCCGTGACAAACTCTATGCCAGGGAGCTCTCCCTCTCAAACAAGCACTTCGCGGCTGGCCGTTGCCGTCATCAGCAATCACTTCTCTGAGGTGATTCGCGCCCTATCTCAACACGCTGATTTAAAGTTGGTCATTGGCGTCCAGGCACCGCCCAAGTCGGCGCTGGAGAAACTGGGAAGACGACTGCTGGGGTGGTGGCGACGGGAGATTTCTCTACCGGAGTGGGCTCTTCGCCACGGCCTAGCCTACGAAACTTATTCCGCCGAACGGCAATCCGAGCTGGCCAGGTGCCTGCAACGGCACAATGTCGACCTTCTGATCAGCTATACTGCGCCCTTCCTCGGCCAGGAGGTGATCGAGGCGCCAAAGCTGTCGGCCGTCAATATCCATCCCTCTCCGCTACCGGCCTATCGGGGCGGGAATCCCCTGCTCTGGCAAGTGATTGACGGAGTTCAACAATCCGCCGTCAGTATCCACCGACTAAGCCCCAAATTGGATTGCGGCGACATCCTGACGCAAACACCTTATGCACTGTCGCCTGGGCATTGCCGCGATGAGCTGATGCGGCGTATTGAAAGGGTCGCCGCCCAAGCCATTGTTGACCTCGTCAGACTGATGGAATCGGGGCAAATGCCTGACGCCAACCCGCAACAGTCCAACTCTCCCACCGCCAATGCCTACAACCGGAGACGGCACCAGCTGGCCTCATTGATCGATTGGCAAGCGGCATCATCGGAGCAACTGTTTGGAATAGTGGGTTACCTGGGGTACTGGCCGCCGGAAATCGCAGCGCCACCTCGCTGGCGCAGTGTATTCAGCTATCGTCCCCGCCGCCCCCTAAGCTGGACTCCCAGTCGCCCCTTGGGCCTGAGTACCCAAGGTTTAATGCTGATTTATCAGTCCCAGGCCGGGGCCTTGGAGCTGGTCCCGGAATTGTCGCCCCTGGCGCTGCTTCGACATGCCCGCCAACGCAGGCGACAACGACGTGGCCTACTCCAGCACCAGACGCTCTAACTCGGGAGGGCGGCTCAGGGTCACTGTGGTAATTCCCAGTCTTCGCAGGCTCTAAGTGCGAGGTAGTCCTGGCGCACCTGCACGTCACCTTCATGAATCAGGTACTCATGCAGGCGTCCCAGCTTGAGCAGTCGCTGAATCCGTTGCAGCCTCGCCAACTGTCGTTGCTGCTCAATCAGCTCAAGCACTTGTTGACCATAACGTTGCTGAGCGCCAGCCAGCTCAGAAAAATCCTGGCGCTGGCGCAACCACGTTTCAATGCCCCCCAATTCGGAGCTGACGGTACGATGGTAGGATTCGGTGTATGGCGCAGACAGTTCCGGCCACCGCATAAACAGCTGTTGCCTGATCTGGTTCTGAAGGTTGTGAATCTCATCGCGGGTTTGGACGAGCTCCTGTTCGGCCGTAACGAGGCTCAAAGTCTGCAACTGCAGTCGCTTGTTGGCTTCCTTCAGGAACGCATGCTCGTTGACTCGGTTTTCGAAATCATGGGCGAGCTGCTCGGCCACGTCGATAAACTCATTGTCAGCCGATGCCGATCGATACGACGCCCAGCGCTGGGACCACGGCTCCATGGCCAACAAATATTCTTCACTGGTTGATCGTGGTATGTCGGTACTGACAACGTGCGCCAAGGTGTAAAGGTGAGCCTCGCGCAGGGACACTCGGCCACTGGCGTCCGTATCGGCATCACCCTCAAGAGGCCGCCCCATGCGATCCGAGCCGGAAATCGCGCCGTAAAAAAAAGACGCATAGTCCCGAAAGTCTTCGGAGTTCACGCTGGCGGTACAGCCTTCGGACAACTGATCGTCGCTCACCGAGGTAAAACCGCAGATTTCCGGGCCCTTGATCACGCCTTCCTGCGGATTCATATTCCTGAAAGGCAGCCGACTGAAAGCGCCGGAGAAACATTGGGGCAACACGAAGCGGATCGTTGCGCCATGGTCGGCCTCAAGGAGACTAAGCTGCATCTCATCCACGGACATCTCGGTATTGTCCCAAAGGAACAGAAAGTTGTCCTGGGGACGTTGCCCTCTTCCGCCGTGGCCACTGTACGTCAATAACAGGCTATCACCTTTTTCCAGCAGCCCGACATGGCGCTGGAGCTGGCTCGCCAAACCATGACGCGTGAGAGGTACGGCAATCTCGGTGCGAACCTCGCTGGCCCGAAACCGGCGACTGTTTACCTCGGCACTATCAAACACCAAGGCCAAGGCAGCGTATGGCTCCAAGGAATCAACTGGCGCCAGGTAAGTTATTTCCTTGGCGTTACGTCCCGCGCTACCAAATAATGTGGTCGCGCCATCGAAACCGGCCTGCGCAAATAATTCGTCGAACCACAACACGTTGGATTCAATGGAAAACTCCGTCCGCTCCGGACTCGGGCCACCACCAAACAGCAATGAATAGTCTTTGGCAAATGCCGGCATGGCCGAGGCTAGATTGGCCGTCAAAGTCATCGTGATTGCAAACTTCAAAACTGAGCCCCCCGAGAGACAGCCAGCGCAGCGACCAGCGCGAGTGTCCACAGCAGCCCGAGCTGCCAGTTCCATCCCGCCAGATAAGAAAAGCCCGCGATCGCAACGATCAGGGTCAAACGCCCGGCGTATCGATTATAGCGGTAGAGTAACAGCGAGCAGAGCAAGCCGATCAGGATAGCGCCTCCCGCAATCCCGACGTGTTCAGCAAGCTGCAGCACAAGCTGACGCTTTGAATCAAATTGCCATTGATACCATAGCTCCCGACTCCCCAGCAGCCAGTCCCCGATAAACAGACCGGTCAGGTAAATGGCAGCGGCAACTGCAACGGCGGCCAGAAACCTGGATATTTGGAGGTAAATCACCCGCACTTTGAACTCCTTTTCATCACCCGTTGCTTGAACGGCCGCAAGACATCCTTCAGCCGGAGGTAGCCATAACCGAACCAGCCACCCAGGGTGCTATTGAACAGCGAGAGCAGGTACACCTCAGTGGAGTTGGGGTGCCAGCGATCCGCCCAAGGGGGCCCGGTTAGCAGATTAAGTTCTTCTACGTGAAGATCCCGGGCGGCTGTCTTAAGTGTGTCGTTCAGCAGCAGGTTACCGGGTGCATAGTTTCTGTATTCTGGTAAATACGACAGTTTCAATAACGCCTGCCGCTGACCAGTAAGGATGCCAAACTGACCTGAGATCCGCTTTTGGTTGACGCTGGCAAAGCTCAGGCACAGCTGATCGGTTTCTGCGAACGACTGGGCAACGTCCCGATAAAACCCGGTCACGTTCGGATCGGAAAGAATGCTCGAACACTTACCCTGACGCCCTTTCCAACCGCTGTGCTCAATGTGCAAGAAATCTTCAACGCTCTGGGTGTCCGATCGCCGGTGTTCGAACTGCAGGCCGCCGGTATCCCGAACCAGTTTACGCTGTATGCGATCGACGTTCTTCAAATGCTTTTTCGAAAGGGACCTGAGATCCCCAAGAGACTGGGTTTGGAAGAAACTGCTCTTTGACATCAGATCCGTATGCGTTGATCGTCGATGCAGTTGCGCCAGGCGAAAGGCGGCAGAGCCTTGCGGTACCCGTTCAAACACCAGATGGTGCCAGCGGCCAACTTGAGCCGTTACCGCCCGAAACAGGGTCTGCAACAAAGCCGCGTTACAGTGTTCCGGATGCAGCAGAATATCGGCAATGTCTGTCTGTTTGCTGACTGGGAGCTGCAATGACCGTCCTGTCTGCTTGGGCCGTAGCGGCACAACGGCGACCAATTCCTCCCGATGGCGGAGGCAGTAGAAGGAAATATCCGAGAACAACCGCCGACTCACACAGTCATGCCAACGCCAGTCATGGTAAAACGCCGGTTCCGCCAACTGGCCAAATAGCTGGTCCCAATCCGCTTTCAATGCCACCAGCTCTTGCCGGGAGCGTATAATTTGAACGCTGTAATCCTTGGATGTCATGGGGGGCGTACAATTCCCTTGTATGGACACGGCAGACACTCAGCTGCCGTGCATTTCGGCGCGATACTACACGCGCTGGAATCGCTGTCCAATTAAGGAGTTTAGATTCGCCCCAGCGGACTTACAACATGCACCTCACAGCGAGGCAATTATTCTCCGCATTCGGCATCGGGTCAGAGTAACGCCTGCAATCTCAACCAACTCTGTTGCAACCTCCTCAAATCCCATAGCGGTAAAAAAGGGCCGTGCAATCTGGCTTGCCTCGGTGTCAATGCAGGCAATACCTCGGTCTCGCAAAAGCTCTTCTGCCCGCCGGTATAGTAGAGAGGCAACGCCACAACGGGCGTTGTCAGGTTGTATGAACAGCAGATCGATATGTCCGCTTGATGAGAACGTGATGAAACCTGCTATCGCCCCATCCGCCTCGGCCACCAGGGTCATCCCCCTGGATAAACGGGACCGCCAATCCCGACGTTCCCCAGCGGCGGACTGCCAGGCCCGTATTTGCCGGTCATCGTAGTGTGCCGAAGCCAGGCCGGACACCGATGCCGAAAACAGAGCCATCAAAGGCTCTAGATCGGACGCCCGATAGGAGCGGATGGCAATGAGGGTCAGACTAGTGTCCATCAAATCCCCAGATGCTCGGCATGAAACCGCAGGTGGTCTTCAATGAAGCTGGCAATAAAGTAATAGCTGTGGTCGTAGCCTTCGTGCAGCCTCAGCGTGAGCGGGTATCGACTGGCAACCGCAGCCGATTCGAGCGCCTGCGGCTGCAACTCCCGCTCCAGAAACTGGTCGGCCAGGCCCTGGTCCACCAACGCCGGAACCGGCTGCTCGACAGTGCCGAGCAACACGCTGGCATCATAGTTTTCCCAGGTCCCGCGATCCTTACCCAGGTAGGCTTCAAAAGCTTTCTGCCCCCAGGGACTGTTCACCGGATGACTGATCGGACTGAACGCAGACACCGAGGCATAACGCTCAGGATTACGCAAGGCGACGACCAGGGCACCGTGGCCACCCATGGAGTGACCACTGATGGCGCGGTGATGGCTGACGGGAAAGTGGGATTCGATCAAGGCCGGCAATTCCGCTATCACGTAGTCGTACATGCGATAGTGCTCACGCCAGGGTGCCTCGGTAGCATTGATATAAAAGCCCGCCCCCAACCCCAGGTCATAGGCCTGCTCGGGATCGTCCGGAACTCCCTCGCCACGAGGGCTGGTGTCCGGTGCCACAATAGCCATCCCCAACTCTGCAGCCAGGCGCTGGGCACCCGCTTTCTGCATGAAATTCTCGTCAGTACAGGTCAGACCAGAGAGCCAGTACAGCACCGGTACTTTCTCCCCCAACATGGCGTCGGGGGGCAAGTAGAGCGCAAATCGCATGGTGCAGTTCAACACCGACGAGTGGTGTTGGTATTGTTTGTGCCAGCCGCCGAAGCTCTTGTTTTCGCTGATGCATTCAACGTGCGTTGTGATTTCATCCTTCATTGTCAGGTCTCCGGGGCCGAGGGTGGCCGTAACCGCCCCTCGCCCTGTGTCATATCAGCGATCAAAATGGATGACGCTGCGAATGCTCTTGCCTTCGTGCATCAGGTCAAAGGCCCGGTTTATGTCCTCCAGCCCCATGGTGTGGGTGATGAAATCGTCCAACTTGAACTCGCCCGCCAGGTAGCGTTCGACATACTCGGGCAGTTCCGAGCGCCCCTTGACCCCGCCGAAGGCGGAGCCTCGCCAGACTCGGCCGGTCACCAACTGAAACGGCCGCGTGGAAATCTCCTGACCCGCACCGGCCACACCGATGATGACCGATTCACCCCAACCCTTATGGCAGCATTCCAGTGCCGACCGCATGACATCAACGTTGCCGATACACTCGAAGGAGTAATCCACACCGCCATCCGTCAGTTCCACAATCACATCCTGGATGGGCTTGTCATAATCCTTGGGATTGATGCAATCGGTTGCCCCGAGTTTCCGTGCCAACTCAAACTTGTCTTCGTTGAGATCGATCCCGATGATTCGGCTCGCCTTGGCCATGGTGGCACCAATCACCGCCGATAAGCCGATGCCGCCGAGACCGAAGATGGCCACCGTGGCGCCTTCTTCCACCTTTGCCGTGTTCATCACCGCCCCCATGCCGGTGGTCACACCGCAACCGAGCAGACACACCTCCTCGAGCGACGCCGTTGGATTCACCTTGGCCAGGGAGATTTCCGGAAGCACGGTGTATTCGGAAAAGGTCGAACAGCCCATGTAGTGGTAGATCGGCTGGCCGTCCTTGTAGAAACGGGTGGTGCCGTCCGGCATCAGGCCTTTGCCCTGGGTGGCGCGAATTTTCTGACAGAGATTGGTCTTGCCAGACCGGCAAAACTTGCACTCGCCACACTCCGGCGTGTAGAGGGGAATAACGTGGTCACCAGGCTTGACGCTGGTTACGCCTTCACCCACCTGCTCGACGATGCCACCACCTTCGTGGCCAAGGATCGCGGGGAAAATACCCTCGGGGTCCTCACCGGACAGGGTGAAGGCGTCGGTGTGACAGACGCCGCTGGCGACAATTCGCACCAGCACCTCACCGGCCCGGGGAAGCATAACGTCCACTTCTTCAATGGTCATGGGCTGGTTTGGCCCCCAAGCCACGGCGGCTTTTGATTTGATGAACTGGTCGGTCATGGCTATTCCCTCGCTAAGGATGGGTCAATCTTTGAAGTGTAATTGAACCGACGGGATTCGCCGGCTGGTTACGGTAGACGTCATTATATTTACTCCTTAACTGGTGATAATATGATCTTTTTGAAAATGACTTTTACTGCATGGCAACAATAAATCCGTGGGAAGGCGTCTCCGAATTCGTCGCCGTCGCTGAAACCGAGAGCTTCACTCAGGCCGGCAAACGGCTAGGGACATCAACCGCCCATGTCAGCCGTCAGGTTCGCAACCTGGAGGAACGGTTAGCCTGCAAACTGTTCCACCGCACCACTCGCAAGGTCTCTCTTACCGAAGTGGGCAATCTCTACTACCCACGTTGCCGTTCGGCGCTGGATGGACTGCAAGAGGCCGAACGAGCGGTCACCAGCCTCCATAACACGCCCCGGGGAAGTATCAAGCTGACTGCGCCGGTGACCTACGGCGAAGAGGTGATCGCACCACTGGTCAACGCCTTCATGGCCCGTTACCCGGAATTGTCGATTCACATGGACCTGACCAACCGGACCGTGGATCTGGTAGACGGCGGATTTGATCTGGCCATACGGCTGGGCAAGCTCCAGGACTCATCACTGGTGGCCCGCAAGCTGGCCACCCGCACACTGCATGTGTGTGGATCACCGGACTACATTCGCACCCATGGTCGCCCCCACAGCCTGTCGGAATTGGACCGCCACAACTGCCTGGTGGGATCGAACGACTTCTGGCGGTTTCGGGATCAGGGTCGGGAGCGCATCATCCGTGTCCATGGCCGACTTCACTGCAACTCCGGCAAGACCCTGACGGATGCCGCGCTCAAGGGAATCGGACTGGTCCAGCTGCCCGACTATTACGTGGAGACACATCTGCTGGCCGGTCGCCTGATTTCGATGCTGGAGCCCTACCGAGAGCCGGAAGAAGGCATTTGGGCGGTGTCCCCCCATTTGCGCCACCAATCCAGCAAGGTTCGCATGCTGGTGGAATACCTGATGGCCAAGGTTGCTGGGGCACCGACTCAAGCTTCCGGCAGCGCCAGTACCTGAGCCACCTGCTGACGAAGCGCCGGCACCACCTCTGCTTCAAACCATGGATTACGCCGTAACCACAGATTGTTCCGGGGACTGGGGTGCGGCAGCGGCACCAGTTCCGGCCAATAGTCGGCCCAGTGGCGAACCGCCTCGGTCACCGAACGCTTGGGGCCAGGAAGGTGGTAGGCGTGGGCATACTGACCAATAACCAGGGTCAGGCGAATATTGAGTAACCGGCTCAACAGCAGTTCCCGCCAGGCAGGCGCGCACTCCGGGCGAGGCGGAAGATCGCCCGAGCGACCAGTGCCCGGATAGCAAAATCCCATCGGCAGTATCGCCAGCTGGCGAGCATTGTAGAAGGTGTCGCGGCTGATGCCCATCCAGTCCCTGAGGCGATCGCCACTGGGGTCGTTAAATGGCAAACCGGTCTCGTGAACGCGCCGGCCAGGCGCCTGGCCCACCACCAGAATGCGGGAAGATTCACTGGCCTGGATCACCGGCCTGGGCTCGTAGGGCAATTCGGCGGCGCAGAGGGTGCAACGCCTTACCCGCGCCAACAGCTCGTCAAACGACTCCGGCGGTGTCACCCGCGCCCTCCTTACGCTCTTCACCCTTGGCAATACCCTCGGCCTGCAGCCGCTCCAGGTGATCCACCAGGCGAAAGCATAATTCGATGTATTGCATGGCGGCCGCCTTGCCCACCACAAAGCCACGGGCGTGGGCCACTTTGTTTCGCAACTGGCGCAGTTCGTTGAACAACTTGCCTTTGCGGGTATCGAGCAGTCCCTGTTCCACCAATACCGATTCGATGTCCTTGTATCGGGTCTCGGAGCTCAAATCCACGTTCAATTTCCGTTGCTTGACCACCACCGCTGCCGCCTCGTCCACCGCCTGCCAGGCCTCGAGCAGCGAGGCGTTGGGCAAGTGATCGGCGCTGGAGAGCAGTAGGCACTTGCGGTCGGCGATCAGTTCAGGGAACGCCGTCTTGGCCTTGAGCGAGGCCGCCCGGAGTTCCTGCTGGAACTCCACTTCCAGGCTCTGAAATTTGAAGCGCTTGGCCAATGGAATCAGCTGTGCCATGGGCCTGCGCATCAGCAACAGCGTCGCCAGAACGGCCAAAGGCCAGATCAGCCGGTCCATCGCCTCGAGAGTGAATTGCATCCAGCTCACACTTGGTATCCTTTTTTCAATTGGCTGAACAACCATAGCAATTGCATGGAGGATAAACGAGCGGCTACAGCAATTGACGAGTTCCAACGGCGGAAAATAAGCTACCTTTAGGGGGCCTTTGGTTAACTCCAGGCCGCGCTTGGCATCTGCAGCCTTCAGATCGAGCCGGAGTTAAGCAGAGGCTCCCTGGTAGCAACGTATCAACACATCAATGCAGCAACGATGGCCCAACGTATGATCGATTTGGAAACATGGCGGCAAGCGGGTAGCACCTTTCATTTTGAAGGCATGCCGATATTCACCCGTACCGGCGGCAATCCGGATGGACCCGCCGTGGTATTGATCCACGGGTTCCCGACATCGTCCTGGGACTGGTGCAAAATCTGGCCCAGGCTAGAATCCAGGTTCTCGTTGTACGCCGTCGACATGATTGGCTTTGGCGACTCCGCCAAACCCAGGAACTTCAGCTACCTCATTCATGACCAGGCGTCACTCATCGAAACCTGGCTGCGGGATCAACAGGTCAGCGAGTACCACATTCTGGCCCATGACTATGGCGACACCGTAGCTCAGGAGCTGATTGCCCGGAATCTCGAACGGAGGCAGGGCGACGCTCCTAACGAGCCCCCCTTGAAGGTGCTGAGCGCCTGCCTGCTCAATGGCGGACTGTTCCCCGAAACCCACCAGCCATTGCTGCTACAAAAACTGTTGCTCTCCCCCGTCGGTTTCCTGATCGCCCGCCTCTCCAGTAAACGCAAGCTTGCCGGCAGTCTGGCCAGCATCTTTGGTCCCGATACCCCACCCAGCGCGGAAGAAGTGGACGTGTTCTGGGAATTGATCACTTGCAATGACGGTGTGGGCATCATGCACAAGCTGATTCATTACATGCCGCAACGACAACAGTTTCGTGAACGCTGGGTCGGCGCCTTACTGGACACCAAGGTACCCGTGAAGCTGATCAACGGCCCCCTAGATCCGATTTCCGGTGAACACATGGCGGAACGGTACCGTCAGTTAATTGCCGATCCCGATGTCACGCTGCTGCCGGGCATCGGCCACTACCCCCAGGTGGAAGCTCCGGAGCTGGTCACCCGGCATTTTGTTGAGTTTCATAACGGCATCAGCAATGAATAGGTCCTGGCCGATATCTGCATCAGTGATCGCTGGACCCGGAATCCCTGACTATCGTCAAAGACGGTACCGGCTTGTTCTGTTTTTGCTGGTAGCGTCGATCCTGGGCTAGTTTCAGAGTCAGCATGTCCAGTCGGCTGGTGTTGATGGCATCCCGGATCACCTCGACAACAATGTCCGCCACAGCGACGTCACACCCGGTATCGAGAAAATGCTTGTGGTAAATCAACGTGATTCGCGCCCAGGCTTCGGGACTGAATTGGGTTATGACGCCGTCACGAAAGGTTTGCCGGGCACTGGCGAGACACTCATCCACCAAAACGGCCGAGCCCTCCAGCTCGGGCGCCAGCAGCATCAGGCTGGCACAGATCTGGTCACGCAGCTGTTCCAGGGACATAGGCGCTCTCCGTCACTCTCCGACACTTTCCGACTTGGAGGCTTTGCCCTAAGACTAGTCCAACCGGGCAGCCTTGTCTTTGCGGACAGCCGTCAGCGAGCGGAGCCCTGTTGGGCCTCGGAAGCCTGTCGGAAGCGCTGAATCCGAAGCTCGCCGGCGGGATGGGTGGAAAGGTAGGTCAGCCAATCCGGTGTTGATCGGTCGTCTTGCGACTCATCCTCTGAAGGGGCCGGCTTGGACGCCCCCTGCCCCACCAACTTCTCCATTATCGACGCAAAGTGCTCGGGATCGAGCCCCTCGGACACCATCGTCTCCAGGGCATAGCTATCGGCCTCCCATTCATGATCCCGGGAGAACTTCGCCTGCAACAACAGCGGCGGCAACGCCACCACCCACTCCTGGACAAACTCCGCATCACCGGTAAGCAACATGAACAGCAATGCCACGCCGCTGCTCTCCAGCAACGCCCGCAACGAATGACGCTGTTCGACATGACCGATCTCATGCAGCATCACCGCCAGTACCTCATCGGGGGTATCTGCCAGCTTCACCAGCTGATCCGTTACCACCAGGGTGCCGTCCGGTAACGCGAAGGCGTTGGCACCAATCATATCACCATGGCGAAACAACAACCTGTAGGAAAATTCGGTTTGCCCAGGCAGGTACTGCGCCAGCAATTGTCGGTACTCCTCCTGCACTGGTTTGGGCAGCGTTGTCGGGGCGAAGTAATAAGCGTCCAGTCGCTCCAGGACCGACGCCCCGAGGGTGTCTGACCACTCGGTGGACAACCGGTACGCCAGCTGCTCACTTGCCCAAGGTATGCCTCGGGTCACCGCGAGGTAAACCATCACCACGCAGAGCAACAGCAGGGGCAGGATAAACCGTAGCCGGTGTTCCATCAGATGCAGGCTGATGCCATTACGTTTGCGCGTATGGGTTTTGGTCAAGGCATCCAGACCTGGATTGTCGCTGGTCTCGAACCGGCCGCCATTGGGCAGCACGAGGGTACGGGCGCTATTGCCGACCCGGGCCGGGATCTGCACCTCGCCAAAGGCGATCACATCATGCTGGATGCCATCTATCTGGACCAGACCTTCCTCCGTGACATACAGACGGCAGGCATGGCGCCTAGAGCTTTTGCCGTCGTAGTACACGCCGTTGATAGACACGTTCATAACCACCGCTCACCCAGACCTAAAACGCGACGTCTACATCAAAAATATCGGCCACTTCCTCGGCCAGCGCCGATTGTTTCTCTTCTTGCGCGGCAACGAACTGGTCCAGCGAGGCGTTCGCCTCAAGTGCCATGTTCTCCAAAATCACCCGGGCAGTACGGACCTTTGCCCACGCGGTCATCAAACCGAACGTGATGGAGACCATGATGGAGTTGGTAATCAACACCCACGCCAGTTTCAGGAACGGCACATTGCTGTGCAGACGGAACTGGCCGCGCTCAATTTCACACTTGCCAAACAGCAAGTTGTAACGCCGGCTCTTAAGGTAGGCCTTGCTCAACGGGATATACAACAGGGTTAGCGCGACAAGCGCAATCCACACGGGCGTACCAAGGGATACCGGCGCACCGAAGCCACCAACCCACAACGATACCAACAGCGCCGTGGCGAGGATCCATTTCCAATAGATCCGGTAGTAATCCGAGGCCTGCCCGGAGTAACTCACCAGCGCTACGCCAAACCGTACGTTGCGCGCCAAAAAGCGCTGGTTGATGAAATCAAAATACGGCAGCACCAACAGGAACAGGGCCAGCAAAATGCCAGCTGGGATGAACAGATGGCCATTCAGCTCCAGCTCGTCCAGTTCGGTCATCCCCATCTTTCCTGTACCCTTGCCGGGCTTGTACTTCACCGGCCCCTGGTCCGGACTGATATCGGCCGGTTCACTGGCCTTTGCGTCACCCGTTGCCTCGGACTCAACAGGTTCGACCACCGGAGTGTCTGCCAACAGGTTTTTCGCTTCCTGTTCGTAGAACGGCAGAGCGATACTGCCTGCCAACAGCAGCAGCATCACCAGCGGCGGCAGATACACTCGGTAGGCCCCGCGGTAGTCCTTGTTGAACCTGAAACTGATGCCCCGCCACGTGGAATGACGCAACTGGAAAGACATCACCAACACCGTCAGAATCGGGGCCAGAGCCAGATAAACGGCGATAAAGCCCACGTAGACAAACAGTGCCCAGTCAGCCGGGTAATTTTCAGCGATGACAAACACCACCAACAGGCCGAACGCGATCAATCGGCTTTTCAGGATCTGCCAGGGTGTGGCGGTAAAATGGAAGGCGCCACCGGCCACTTCGGTGTTGCCATAGAAATACCGCAGGGTGCGTACCTTCGCCCAGGCCGAATAAATCCCCAGCGTCATCCAGGTCAGCAGGTTGTTCACAAACCAGATGCCAAAGAACTCCCCCGCCTGACCGGAGAAAGATACCGGCTCATGACGCGGATAGTGGCCTTCGGCCGGATCGGGTGGTACTGACGGGGCAGCGGGGGTGGGCACGGTCATGGTGAATGGGTCCAACTGGGTAATGGTGGGTCTTCCTTAGAAGGAAAGAGGCTTGGCCTGGCCCGGCCTGCCTATGGCAGTGCGGGGAACCAGGCCGGGTTCGCTAACGCCTGAATGAATTCAGGTCCATTCCGTCAGCTTGTTGCCCTGCTTGTCGGAGAAGGCGCCACACATGATCATGATCCAGTCGATCAACGCCCAGATTCCCAAGCCACCCAAGGTGACGATCTGCAGCAGACCGGTGCCAATCTTACCGACGTAGAAGCGGTGAACGCCAAAACATCCCAAGAAGAAACACATCAAAAACGCAGGCAGGATTTTTTTATCGGAAGAGCTCAGTTCGGTCATCGTAATCTCCATATTATTGAACGATGGTGAAGGTATTCCATAACCGCCGCGAACCTGGATGGCCAGCTGGCAGGCAGTTGCAGGACCTGTGCAAGATTAGGCTTGGTTACCCTCTTGAACAAGTCTGACTGAGGCTCATTTTTCGGCCATTTAAAGGGATCTAACTCAAACCGTCACGAACGTGCGGCCATATCCATCACTGCTGACAAGACCCAATGGCCTTGTCGTTATTGGGTTCAAGGTGACTTGAGGGCATTCGGATGCAATCGATATCGCCACTGTTCAGCCAAATATTGAATTTGGTTACGGTCTGTAACCTATTGCGACATCACGCGGATGGCATCGTACCATCAGGCTTCCCGATACCGCTCCTGAATCGCCGCCAGGTACTCGTCCATCTCGGCTTCGTCTGCAAAGACCGTCAAATCCGGCATCACCTTAACAATCTCAAACACCTTGCGAATACTCGGGGACATACCCGACACGCTCAACTTGCCCCCTTGACGCTTCAGCGTCTTGAGGTTCTTGAAGATCACCCTCAGGCCTGCAGAACTGATGAAGGCCAGATTGCTCATATCGATGGCCAGGGTTCGGGTGTCCTCACTTACCCGGTGGGCCAGTTCCCGCTCCAGATCCGGTGAGGTTTGACTATCCAGGGACCCTGCCAGGAGAACCTTGACAGCCTGTTTATCGGCAATCGTGACATTGATTTCGAGGGCCATTCATTTCTCCCTTGTAAGATGAATTTTCACGTCGAGACAGTTCAGACCATCGCGGTAGCGATACACCTGCGCGTCCGACAATTCCTTGATTAATAACAGGCCCAGTCCTCCCACTGGACGATCGGCGATTCCACGTTCGTCAATGCTGACATTTTGGCCGGTGGGATCGAACGGCCCGCTGTTGTCCTGGAATCGCAGAAACAGATCGTCATTATCCCGATCCACTTCCAACGACCAGCTCTGGGACTCCCCCAACACACGTCCGTGGGAGCTCAAGTTAGCGACATACTCATCAACAATGACCTTGCAATCGTGCATCTGCGAGGGCCCGACGCCGAGCAAACGGAGACGGCCGGTCATCCAGGTCATCACCCCGTCCAGACTCTGCTGAACATCCACTTCAATGCGACTACACATTAATTCTGGCCTTTTATTATCTTTTATTGACCACCATGATAGTCAGATCGTCGGATTGAGGCGACTCACCCGCATAAGCCCGCACCATGGTGTCGATGCTTTCGACCAGATTGCTCTGATGCCCGAATGTCAGGCTGGCCAACTCCGCGAGCCGATCCTCGCCAAATACCTCCCCGGACTGATTCAACGCCTCGGTCACGCCGTCGCTGTACAGCACCAGACTGGCCGCTGCGGGCAAGGACATCGTGTGGGAAGGAAACTCCGCATCTTCATACAGACCAACCGGGGGACCATTCTCCTCAGCCAGAAAAACTGGGGACAGGCCCTGCTGAACAACCAAAGGGGGGCAGTGGCCGGCGCTGCAATATTCGATCTGACCATTTCGGGTATCCATTACCACCCCGACCAGGGTGGCGAACATGCAGCTGTCGTTTTCGACCGCCAGCTCATTGTTCAGCCGTGCCATCAGCGCAGACAGTTCAACCTTGTCTTTGGTGAGAAAATTGATGATGGTCACCACCTTGGACATGAACAAAGCCGCCGGTACACCTTTGTCCGAGACATCCCCAACGGCGACAAAAACCCGTCCGTCCGGCAAGGTAATGTCGCTGAAAAAATCGCCGCCGACCGCTCTGGCCGGCCGCAGCCGCGCCCGAATACCCCAGCCCTGGATAATGCGCCCATAACGCCCCCCTCCGGGTATCATTGCCGCTTGAATATCCTTGGCAACGTCCAGCTCGCCTTCCAGCCTCTCTTTTTCAGTGCGGTCTGAGGCGGCCTTCTCGGACAGAGCCTCCATCAGCCAGATCTTGCCCAGGGCATTCGCCAGCATGTCGGAGATGACTTCCAGGTAACCCTCAATTTCCGAAGGCAGCCTGTCCATACCCGGTGACACCACCAACAAACCGCTCAAGTTGCTGCCATCGGTAGAAATCGGCAACAGAAACAGCGGCCAATCCAGATTGTCGAGGCAGAGTTTCTGATAGTGCTCGCTTTGTCCGGGATACAGGTATCGGCTGCCAGCCTTCCCCATCAGGGCGGCCACTCCGGCCAACGGGATTGCCTCGGTAAACGCCGGGATCTCCTCAGTCTCACACAACAGTTGCAGGGCAGCTTTGTTTGAGTCCTGGGAGGACCACAGTGCCATATT